>JBJKUD010000027.1:0-27611 GCA_045563315.1 Candidatus Actinomarina sp.
GGTTCGAGTCCTATCGAGAGCGCCGAGGTGATCGTAGCTCAGTTTGGTTAGAGCGCCTGGTTGTGGTCCAGGAGGTCGCGGGTTCAAATCCCGTCGGTCACCCACCTTATTTAGGAGAAAAGTTGAAATATAAAGTAAAGAATTCAGGTGATTTTGAAAAACAACTTGATTTAAAAGTTGATTTCCAAGATCTTGATAAATATAAAAATGAAGCTATAAATAAAATATCTAAAAATTTAAATATTAAAGGTTTTAGACCTGGAAAAATTCCAGCAAATATTGTTACTAGAGAAGTTGGAGAAGATGCAGTTAACGAAGAGGCAATTGAAATGTATCTTCCAGAAAATTTATTTACAATTTTAAAAGATGAAGAGCTTAATCCTGCTACTAGACCAGTTATAAAGAAGATTGAGAAAAAAGATAAAAATTATGAAATTGAGGTTTTAATTACACTTTGGCCAACTTTATCAAAACTTCCAAAATTAGAACAAGAAGTTGTTGTTGAATCTATAAAGCCAACTGATGAAGAGATGGACGATCAGATAGACAGAGTGAGAACGCAGTTTGCTGAAGTCTCAAAAGTTGATCGGTCATTAGATAGTGGCGACTATGCATTGGTAAATATTTCTGCAAAGAAAAATAATGAAGATATAAAAGATTTTACCTACAGCGATTATCTATATGAAGTCGGTACAAATATGATGACACCACAACTTGATTCCAAATTGATTGGGGTTTCACCTGGCGCAATCGTAAAACTTAATGATAATATTCCACAATTGCAGATTGAAGATGCTGAGATAACAGTTTTAGTAAAAGAGGTTAGAGAAAAAATTCTCCCAGATTTTACCGATGAATGGGTATCAGATACTACTGAATTTGAAAATATAAAAAATTTGAGAGAAGAACTCGAAAAAAATATTGAGATGGTTAAAAAAAGACAAGTGGCTTCTCAATACCAGGGTGAGTTAACAAACAAATTAATTGAAGAGGCAAAAATTGAACTACCAGAACAGTTAGTTATTGCAGAAATGGACAGCATTCTTCAAAATTTTATAAATGAGTTAGCTCAAAATAATATAAAAATGGAAGACTATTTTCAAGTTACTGGATTAACTGAAGAAGCTTTAAGAGATGATTTAAACAAACAGGCAACAAGAAATCTAACCATGGTTGTAATTTTAGATAAAGTAATAGAGGATATGGATATCAAACTAGAGGATGAGGACATTGCTCTTATTGAAGAGCATATGAAGTCACACGATAGTCAAGATGAAGTTGAAAGTACTACTCATAGATTAAATCTTGAAGCCGAATCATTAAGAAATAAAGCAATGTTGCATGTTTTAAAGTCTGGAAGCTCAGTAGACAAAAATGGTGAAAAAGTATATCTTCAAGATGTGTACAATCAAGATACAGACACAAGAGAGGAAGAATAACATGAAAAAAGAGCCTTCAAATTATGTTGTACCTACAGTTATTGAGAATACAAATAGAGGCGAAAGAGCTTTTGATATATATTCAAGGCTTTTAAAAGATAGAATTATATTTCTTGGCACACCTATTGATGATGGTGTAGCAAACCTAATAATGGCACAATTATTACATTTAGAATCTGAAGATCCAGAGAAAGATATTTATATTTATATAAATTCACCAGGTGGTTCAATTACTTCATTGTTTGCTATTTATGACACAATGAAATACATTAAACCAGATGTTGCCACAGTCTGTATGGGTCTAGCAGCTTCAGCTGGTGCAGTAATATTAGCCGGTGGAACAGCAGGAAAAAGATATTCTCTTCCACATGCGAGAATAATGTTACATCAACCAGCAGGTGGGGCAGAAGGAACTTCAAAAGATATCGAAATTCAAGCAAAATTGATTACAGACATGAGAAATCAAATAAATGGTCTTTTGGCAGATTTTACTGATAAAGACATTGAACAAATCGCTGTTGATACTGATAGAGATTTTTGGATGACCGCGCAAGAAGCGTTGGAATACGGTATAGTGGATGAAGTACTAACTCAAAGGGAGTTAGCAGACAAAAAATAACGACAGGGTAGGTTTTATGGCTAATAAAGAATCGTCTACTGATCCGTTAAAATGTAGTTTTTGTGGTAAATCACAAAAACAAGTAATCAAACTCATCGCTGGTCCCGGCGTTTATATTTGTGACGAGTGTATTGAACTTTGTGTTGAGATCGTTGAAGAAGAAAAAATAGAAACGCTTGAAGCAACTAGTGAGACACATTTACCTCTACCTAAAGAGATCAATCATGCTTTAAATGAGTTTGTAATCGGACAATCTGAAGCAAAGAAAACACTTTCAGTCGCAGTTTACAATCACTACAAAAGAATATATAAAGATGATGCAAAGAACGATGATCTTGAAATCCAAAAATCTAATGTTTTAATTCTTGGGCCCACCGGAAGTGGTAAGACCTTACTAGCTCAGACTTTAGCAAAAATTTTACAGGTACCTTTTGCAATAGCTGACGCAACGACCTTGACAGAAGCAGGATACGTTGGTGAAGATGTAGAAAATATTTTACTTACCCTTATTCAATCTGCCGATTTTGATATTGGGAAAGCTGAAAAAGGAATTATCTATATTGATGAAATAGATAAAATTACCAGAAAATCTGATAACCCATCAATTACAAGAGATGTTTCAGGAGAAGGAGTTCAGCAAGCTTTATTAAAAATCTTAGAAGGCACAACTGCTCAAGTTCCTCCTCAGGGTGGAAGAAAACATCCTCAACAAGAATACTTACAAATTGATACATCAAATATTTTATTTATTGTTGGTGGTGCTTTTGATGGTCTTGATCAAATTATTGGTAAAAGACTTGGAGACAACTCAATTGGTTTTAACACTAATTTGAACAGTAAAGATAAAGTAAATTTAAGCACAATCTATGACAATGTGGAGCCAAAAGACTTAAGACGATATGGATTAATTCCGGAGTTTATTGGAAGATTGCCGGTTGTTACCACCGTGAATGAACTTGATAAAGATGCATTGATAAAGATTCTAGTTGAACCAAAAAATGCAATAACAAAGCAATTTAAAAAAATCTTCGAGTTAGACGATGTTGAGCTTAGCTTTACTGCTGGAGCATTAGATGCAATGGCTGAATTAGCTCTTGAAAGAAAAACTGGTGCCAGAGGTCTTAGATCGATAATTGAAAAATTATTACTTGATGAAATGTTTGAAGCACCATCGAGAAAAGACATTGAAAAAATTATTATTGATAAAGAAAATGTAGTTGACGGTATTCAGCCAAAAATGGTTTTAAGACAGAGCAAAGATACAAAAGACTCTAAACCAGCTTGAATCTATGCTTGAAGATTCATACGAACCACTAAGCATTGAAAAGAAATGGCAATCTGAGTGGGAATTAAAAAATCAATTTAAACCTGTTGAATCTGATAAACAATTTTCAATTGTTATTCCACCACCCAACGTAACTGGATCCTTACATATGGGACATGCTTTAGAGCATTCAATCATCGATGTGATAGTACGAATTAAACGACTACAGGGCTATGAAACATTATGGGTTCCAGGTACAGACCATGCAGGCATTATTACACAGTTACTTGTTGAAAATGAATTGTCTGAAAAAGGTCTTACAAAAGAAGATGTAGGACGTGAAAATTTTATATCAAAAGTGTGGGAGTGGAAAGAAAAATCTGGAGAAAATATCTCAAGCCAAATGAAAAAACTTGGTATGAGTTGCGACTGGTCCCGTGAGAGATTCACAATGGATGAAGGACTCTCAAATGCCGTACGAGAAGTTTTTGTTGGCCTTTATGATTCAGGACTTATTTATAAAGGTTCCCGAATGGTTAATTGGGATACAAAACTAATGTCTGCAGTATCTGATTTGGAAGTAAATCTTGAGGAAGAGATGGGTAAATTATGGAGTGTTAAATATAAATGCGATGATGAATTTATTACCATAGCGACTACAAGACCTGAGACAATACTTGCTGACACTGCTGTTGCGGTAAATCCAGATGACGAAAGATACAAAAAATTCATTGGTAAAAAAGCAATAATTCCAATTGTTAACAGAGAAGTTCCAATAATTGCTGATGATTATGTAGATCCAGATTTTGGTTCTGGTTGTGTAAAAATTACCCCTGCTCATGATTTTAATGATTATGAAATAGGCTTAAAACATGATCTAGAGGTTATCTCTTGTATGAAATTAGATGGAACAATGTCTGATGATGACTTTATGCCTGAGTCCTACAAAAATTTAGATAGGTTTGATGCAAGAGAAAAAATAGTTATCGAGCTAGAAGAACTTGGCCAACTAGTTAGTGTTGACGAACATACTATTCAACTTCCAAAAGGAGATAGGTCAAAAAGTATTTTAGAGCCAATGATTACTGATCAGTGGTTTGTTAAAACTAAAGAGCTTGCTGATAGAGGAATAGCGGAAGTAGAAAATGACAATATGAAGTTTATCCCAAAGAATTGGGAAAAAACTTATTTTGAATGGATGTACAACATTCAAGATTGGTGTATATCAAGGCAAATCTGGTGGGGGCATCAAATACCTGCTTGGTATGATGAAGAAGGTAAAATTTACGTTGCAACTACAGAGCAAGAAGTTAGAACAAAATATAATCTTTCCGAAAAAATAAAGCTTACTCAAGATAAAGATGTTTTGGACACCTGGTTTTCATCTGCTCTATGGCCATTTTCTACTCTAGGATGGCCCGAAAAAAGCAGTGATTTAAGTAAGTACTATCCAACATCACTTTTAGTTACAGGTTTTGATATTATCTTTTTCTGGGTAGCAAGGATGATCATGATGGGACTTAATTTTAATAATGATGTGCCCTTTAAAGATATATTGATTCATGGACTGGTTAGAGATTCAAAGGGAAGAAAAATGTCAAAAAGTTTGAAAAACACTATTGACCCTCTTGAGCTTTCTGAAAAACATGGAGCAGATGCACTAAGGTTTTCGTTAATAGAAAAAGCAGCACCAGGACAAGATGTGCCTTTTGATGAGGAGTGGACTATTGCTGCAAAGAAATTTGGAAATAAACTTTGGAACGCCGCAAAGTTTGTACATATGTATTCTCCCAATGAGTTACAAGACCAAGAAATAAATGAGATTACTTGTTCAGAAAATAAATGGATAATGACTAAATTTAATTCGGTATTAATTGAATTCAATGAACTCTTTGAAAAATATAAAATTTCTGATGCATATAAATTAATTTATAATTTTGTATGGTCTGATTTATTTGACTGGTATTTTGAATTTTCTAAAAATTTAATTAATGATGATGATACAAAAAATGAAACAATGTTTGTACTAAGGTCTGTATTTCTCAAAAGTATAAAGATATTAAATCCAGCCATGCCCCATGTTACTGAAGAGATATGGTCAACATTTGATGATAGTTTGTTAATCAATAATTCCTGGCCTGATGAGTATAAAGAAACTAAGGATTCAAATAGAGATGACGTAGAAAACTTAAAAGAAATCATTTCTCAAATTCGAAATTTTAAAGCAACATATCAACTCAAAAATAAAGATATTTTAAAAATCAATACAAAAAAAGATGCTCCGGATTGGTTCTGCAATCAAATGGAAAAAATAGGAAATATTGAATTAAATCAGAATTTTGATGACGAAAAAAATCAAAAACAAATAATATTTCAGTCAGGTGACTATGAATTTTCTCTCTTAGCTGATAACTATATTGATATTGATACTGAGATAAAAAAACTTAATAAAAAAATTGAAAGTCTTGAAAAAACCCTCTCAGTCTCAAAATCTCGTTTAGAAAATGAGAAGTTTGTTCAAAATGCTAAAGAAGAACTTATTAAAGAGGAAAAGCAAAATATTCGTGAAGTAGATAATGAAATTAAACTTTTAAAAGAGACACGGGATCAATTCAGTGTCTGATGAATTCGATAAATATTTAAACTCAAAAATAGGCCAAAAAAATAAAAATCTAGATATTCTTAATAACTTTTTTAATAAAAACGAATTAAAAACCCTACAAGAAAGATCAGTCGCAATTGTTGGTACTAATGGAAAAACATCATGTGCCTATTTCTTAAATGAAATATTAATTAATAATAGTGTTTCAACATGTATGTTCACCTCACCACATTTGGTTAGATTGAACGAGAGAATAAAAAATAATAATAAAGAGATTTCGGATAATGAATTATCTTTCTATTTAGAACAACTATATAAATTTGAAGAAGAAAATAATATTCAACTGGGTTATTTCGAAATACTCTTTCTTATTGCTTGTAAATATTTTATTGAAATGAATCTCGATATTTTTATCGTTGAAGCTGGAATTGGAGGCATGTATGATACAACTTCAATAATTAACGCTGATACTGTCTGTATAACAAATGTTGGATTTGATCATACCGAATTGCTTGGTGAGACATTAGATGAAATATTTAGTCAAAAAATAAAAATATCTAAGAATCCTAAACAATTAATTTTTGGTGAATTCGAATTGTATGAAAGGCATAAAGATTTTATTCAAAATAACTTCGATATTGACAAGGATTCAATTTATTTTGACGATAAAAGCATGATAAAAAATAATTTAAATAATTATGAAATGTTGAATTTTTCAACATCAATAAAAGTGTTTGATGCAATCTCGCATCTTTTAGATAAAGAAAATAATAATAATTACTCATTAGAAAATGTTAAAAAAGTACCTGGTAGATTTGAAATATTATCAGTAAAACCATTAAAAATTATTGATGGAGCCCATAATATTGATAGTTTGAATGCCTTACTTGACTTTGGTAGCCAAAATTCGGATATTAAAAATTTTGATATCTACGTTGGTATGAAAAAAGATAAAGACTCAATTCGATTTATTGAGAGAATATCAAAAGAAGAATTCTCAAACATTTATCTTATTGAAAATAATTCTTTTTTTGCACAAGAGGATAAAAAAGTTTTTGAAGATTTTTTAAAATTAAATAATATCTCATTCAATATAGGATCAATTCAAGATTTTTATCTTTCAAAGAATCCATCTATATTGACGGGAAGTTTATATTTAGTTGGTAAATATAAAAAGGAATACACATGAAAACTTTTTTTATGGTTAAGCCAGATGGAGTGAAAAGAAATATTGTAGGCCAAGTAATTAATAGAGTTGAACAAGAAGGCTTTACAATCTCAAAGATGAAAATGATGAATATCAGCACAGAGTTAGCTGAAGAGCATTACGGAGAACATAAAGACAAACCTTTTTTTCAAGATTTAGTTAGCTTCATAACCAGTGGTCCTGTTGTTGCAATGCAGGTTGAGGGTGAAGATGTAGTTAGTGAAGTCAGAAGGATTATGGGTGCTACAAATCCTTCAGACGCGGATGCCGGAACAATTAGAGCAGATTTTGCAACCAAATTAGAAGAAAATGTTGTTCATGGATCTGATTCAGAAGAAAGCGCTGAAAGAGAATTAAGCCTTTTCTTCAACAATTAAATTTTTATTTTACTTGATTATTGAGTCTATTAGTCTAGATATACATGGCTGGATTTAATTTAAGACGATCACTTTTTGGCGGTAATGATATTGCTATTGATTTAGGTACTGCAAATACTCTTATATACGTTAAAGGTGTTGGAGTAATGGTTGATGAACCTACTCTCATTGCTGTTAATAAAGAAGATGGTTCTATCCTGACAGTTGGTGAGGAAGCAAAAAATCTTGTAGGAAGAGTGCCTGATTCAATACAACTCATCAAGCCTCTTAGAGATGGAGTTATATCAGAAATTGAGATGGCAGAAGAACTGGTAAAAACTTTATTAACTCGTGCGATTGGAAGATCATATACTAGCCCAAGAATTGTTATGTGTGTACCTAATGGTGTTACTAGCGTAGAACAGAGATCAATTGAAACGGCTGCCCATGCAACTGGTGCTTCGGAAGTATTTACAGTAGAAGAACCAATGGCCGCAGCTATAGGAGCTGGGCTACAAATATATGAACCTTTTGGAAATATGGTAATTGATATAGGTGGAGGAACTACTGAAATTGCAGTTATCTCTATGGGCGACATTGTAAATGCTAACTCAGTAAGAGTTGGTGGAGAAGATATGACGGATAGAATTATTGAGTGGTTAAGAGCAGAACATTCTATGTTGGTAGATGAGGGGATTGCAGAATCTTTGAAACATGCAGTAGGGTCTGCTTACCAGTTTGATAAAGAACCCCAAGTAACCGTTACTGGTAGGGATATAGTTAAAGGTGTACCTAAGCAAGTCCTTTTAGAAGCTTCTGATGTCAGACAAGCTCTAAGTCCTGTTGTTCAAGAAATAATTGAAGCCGTTAGAGTTTCTTTATCTCAAACACCACCAGCTCTTGTATCTGATATCGACAAATATGGAGCATGGCTTACGGGTGGAGGATCTTTACTTAAACAAATAGACAGAAAAATAGCTGAGGAGCTTGGTATACCTATAAATATGACAGAGGATCCATTAAGTACTGTCGTTGTTGGTTCGGGAATTTGTCTCGAGAGATTTGCTGATTATAACTCAGTATTAAAATCATCTCCAAAACCAAACTAAATATGAGGGACGCTAATTTAACAGCTAGAAATTACATAATTTATATCATTTTTGTATTTTTTTCTTTTTCATTGATGGTTTTAGATTATTTTTCAAATCAAGAAATTTCTACAACAATTTCTAAAAGAATAAACTTTTTAGTTCCTTCTGAGATAAATTTTACGGAATATTTTGAATTTTTTAATGCCGATCTATTTCAGACGAGAAATAATTTAATTAACGAAAACGTCCGTTTAAAAAATGAAATTATAGAACTAAGAGAATTAAGAGTTGAAAATGATTTGTTAAAGGAAGAATTAGAAGCAAACCAAAATTTGATTGAATCAGTTGATGTATTTAATTATTTTTACATAAAAACTTCACCATTTATGAGAAATCAAGAAAACCATTATCTTGTTTCAGGTGGCTATGATAAAAATTTTGTTAAAAATGATATTGTTATTAATGATGAGGGTTTTGTCATTGGATTCGTCGATAAAATTTTCCAAAATCATTCAGAAGTTATTTTTCTTTATGATAGTGAATTTTCGATACCTGCAATTGATAAGTTTGGAAACGAGTATTTAGTAGAAAATAATGGTGATGAGTTATTGATCTATACAACATTTGTAAAGGAGTTAACTTCAAATATTGACTTTTTATTCACTGATTCCAAATTCGATCAACCTTCGAAGTTTCCAATACTTTCATTAGATGAAGTAAATGTTACCGTCGATGAAAATAAAATTTCTACAACTCTTGAAATTGAAGATGTTAATTTTTCCTTCTCAGATATCTATGTAGTTAAAGCAAATGATTTACCTTAGAAATATATCGAGTATCTTAATTTTTGTATTTTTACTATTTTCTGAACTATTAATTAATACAATATTTTTGTTTGAATATATTGTATTTCTACCCTTTTATATTGGACTTTTCTATGTATCAACCAGAAAGTTTTCAAATTTTTATATATCAATTTTTTTAGTTGCAGGAATTTATTACGATACATTATTTTCATCAAATATTTTAGGTTTCACTAGTGCAAAATATTTAATAACGTGTGTCATATTAAATTTTCTAACAAACAACCAAAGCAATAATACTTTTCAGGACTTAGCTGCATTTGTTGCAGGAGTATTTTTATACAACTTCACATACTCTTTTGATTTCCTTCAACCCCAGTTTTTGTATCTGCTTTTGATATCATCATTATTCAATTACTTTTTATTTAGAATTTTGAACATTACCATAGAGAAAAATGTTCTTAAACAAAAGATATAATGTATATGCTTTATTTTTAGTCGGATTATTTATATATTTAATTTCATTTCTATTTGATTTACAAGTCCTATCAAGAGAAACGGCTTTAAGTGATATTGACAATCAAACACTGGATATTTTTTATATAACTCCCCCCAGGGGAGACATACTTGATGTAAACAGTGAACGGCTTGCAACTTCTTCTATGGAGCCACATTTATTTTTGAACTTAAGAAAAATAGATGATGATAATTTAGAATTTTACGAACAATTTATTAAATATAATTTTCCTGAACTTGATGAAGATGATCTAATTAATCTCTTTCTGGATAAAAGAAAAATTCAGATAATAGAAAATATTAGTGATTTTACTGCAATAGAAAGGCAGAAACTTCTTGAACTTGAAGCATTTGAAATATTTGACTTTCCAATAAGAATTTATAACTATGATAATCTCACTTCTCATGTCATTGGCTATGTTGGCAGACCAACCTCAGATGATTTTCAAGAATTTCCACATACAAAACAAACATTGCAAGTAGGAAAGAATGGACTTGAAAAATACTATGAAGATACATTAACTGGAACTCCTGGAGAAATAACATTTAGAGGAAGTGAAATTATTGAATATACTCCTGCTGTAAAAGGTGAAGACATTAATGTTTCTTTGAATATAGAGACACAACAGGTTGTTAAAGAATCATTATTGCAAGGTATTGATCTAGCAAATGAAAATGAAGACACTCCGAATACAGTTATAAGAAGTGCTTCTATCGTTTTAGATGTAAATACCGGTGAAATTGTCTCAATGGTTTCAATTCCCGACTTTAATCCCAATCAATTTGTAGATGGAATATCTAATCAAGAATTTGAAAAATTAAACAGGATTCAAGCATTTAATAACTTTGCAATTCAAGGACTTTATCCTCCTGGCTCAGTATTTAAGGTTGTTTCATATTGGCTAGCAGAAAATGAAGGTCTTTTTCCAGAAGGTTTAAATTCAAGGAGAGGGCGTATTGATTGTGAAGGCAGTTTGTCATTTGGTTTTGATGATGGATCTCAACAGGTTTATCAAGACTGGAAAGAAGATGGACACGGAAGGGTAAACCTAAGCTCTGCAATGCAACAATCATGCAATGTTTATTTTTGGGATATAGCTTTAAAAATATGGAGAACGTATGAGGGAACCGAAAATGAGTCAATACTTCAAGACTATGCTCGAAATTTAGGTTTCGGTGAATTAACAAACATAGATTTACCATTTGAAAGGAACGGAATTATTCCTGATAGAGATGTTTTTGAAGAATGGACTATAAGCAGACCAGATTTAGTCAGACCAGAAGGGTGGTTAGGAGGAGATTTGATGAATCTAATTATTGGACAAGGAGCAATTACAGTAACACCAATACAAGTTGCAAATGCATATAAAACTCTTTTAACTTCAACTTCTTCAAGTCCTTATTTAAATACTGGTGTTTCTGATAACCTTAAATTAAAAAAATATAACATATCTGATGAGTTGGTTACTTTTCTAAAAGATGATTTAAATCTTGTGACAAACAAAAATGGAACAGCTTATGCAGCTTTTGAAATTATGGGTAGAAAAGCAAACGATATTGGAGGGAAGACAGGAACGGCACAGAACCCTGGCGAAAAAAATAATACATCTTGGTTTGTAGGAATTGACTCCGTAAAAAATCCGAACCACGTAATAGTGACTGTTGTTGAAGAAGGTGGATCAGGAAGTGCCATCGCAGCACCTATCAGTAGGAGAATTATTCAACATCTAATTGGCACTGATTTAACTCCTGTAAAGTATGGAGAGATTACAGAATGAACAATAGAAAAATTACTCTTCTAGGACCTCAAGGAACAAATTTATTTATTTTCCTGATATTTCTTATTTTTATTTTTATTTCTTGGTTTACTCTTTATACGCTCACAGATTTTGAGGGATTAGATTTTGATGTAAACAATATACTGACCCGCCAGGTTGTGTTTTCCATAGGATCGGTAATAGTGTTTTTTTTACTTACATATCTATCTATTGAAAATCTTCAAAATTATTCAAATATCTTATTTTTTCTGGCATTTTCATCTTTGTCTGTTTTGCTCACTACCCAGCCTAGATTGGGAGTTAGGAGATGGTTTGATTTGGGTCCAATCGATATCCAGCCTTCAGAGTTTGCAAAAGTAATTATTGTGATATTTATTGCAAATTATCTTTCAAAAAACTTCAATAAAGGATTATTAATTTTTCTGATTTTGGGGATTGTACTTACCATATTATTTCAACCAGATTTGGGAACAGCTTTAATAATTTCATTTGTTTTTTTATCAATGTTGCTACTTTCAGATTTGAAGATACGCTATTTTCTGATGATTATTCTCACCAGTTTATTTTTGTTCTTTCTATTTCTCGAATTAGGGTCACGGTTTGACAATATAAATATTGTTACACAATATCAAATTGATAGGATAAATGAATTCTTTTCAACTGATTTAGATTTCTCTCAAGCACAAAGCAGGCTGCTAATTTCTAGTGGAGGTTTATTTGGACAATATTTTTCGGCAGAAAACATTCAAAAAGTTTTTGTACCCGTTGAGACAACAGATTTTATTTTTGCTGCATTTGCGTATAACTTTGGTTTTTTTGGAATTTTGTTTTTACTTGGGTTGTGGGGTCTTTTAATCAGCAGGTTAAGAAGAATTCTAATAGTCTCAAATTCAGATTTTGATAAATTTGTAATAGCTGGTTTTATTGCATTACTTTCATTTCAAATATTTATAAATATATCAACTGTTGTTGGGATAATTCCAGTGACTGGCTTACCTTTCCCACTTTTAAGCCTTGGGGGTTCGTCAATGGTCTCTATTGCAGTGATTTTTGGTATCACCAACAGAATATTTATAGAAAATAACATCACGATTTAATATTTAAAGGGTATTAACCTAAATATATGAGATTTTTAAATATATATTCACATCATAATTATGGAGGTTTTAATGTTTGGTATTTTCAAAAAGTCGAAAGTAGTAAGAAAAAGCGAAGATAAGTTTAGTAGTACTGAAACTAAACGGTATAAGGGTCAAAAAGTAAAAATAAAATCTGGTACTTCTAGATCCAGAAATAGAAAAGAAGACTATAAAAAAGCTAATCGCCAGACATGGTTTAGAGAAGCTCCTTTACCTGTTCCTTTTGTAGATAGAAAACAGATGTTAATTAGCTTTAAGGGTGGATCTTCTAAAATTGCAATATTAGAAGGTGCTACTTTAGTGGAATATTACACTGCAGAAGCTAAATCTAAATCTCTTGTTGGAAATATATATCTTGGAAAAGTAAAAAATATTTTACCTGGAATGGAAGCGGCATTTGTATCTATAGGAGAAGAAAAAAACGGTGTTTTATACGTTGCAGACGTTTCAAATTCTAAACGTAATTCCAAAATTGAAAATCTTCTTAAACAAGAGCAGGAAATTTTAGTTCAGGTTGTGAAAGACGCAATGGGAGAAAAAGGTGCAAGATTGACCGGCCAAATATCTTTTCCTGGGAGATATCTTGTTTTAATTCCAAACTCAAACACAAAAGGTATTTCACGAAGGCTACCTGAAGAAGAAAGAAACCGTCTTGATAAAATTATCAGAAAAATTAAACCAGATGGTTTTGGAGTTATTGTTAGAACAGCTGCAGAAGGTGTAAGTGAGGATTCACTTAAAAATGACATTGATAAATTAATTAGTGAGTGGGAGGCAACATCAGGAAAAAATTCTGGAAGTGCCCCTGTTCTTATTCATGAAGAACCAGATATCTCAATAAAAGTTATAAGAGAACATTTAAACTCTGGTTTTAAAAAGTTATTAATTGAAAATAATAAACAATTTGATAATGTGAAACAATATATATCCGATACTTCACCTGAACTAAGTGAAATTGTTGAAAAGTATGAAGACAGCTTAGATTTATTTGAAAGATATCATATCGAAGATCAAATTAAAAAAGCCTTAGACAGAAAAGTATGGTTACCTTCTGGTGGACATCTAATTATTGATAGAACAGAAGCCCTAACAGTCATAGATGTCAATACTGGAAAATTTGTTGGTAAAGATAGTCTAGAACAGACTGTTTTTGAAAATAACTTAGAAGCTGCCGAAGAGATTGCTCGACAATTAAGGTTAAGAGACATCGGAGGGATAATTGTCATAGATTTTATCGATATGGAAACCCAAAGAAGACAACAGGAATTATTAAATAAATTTAAGCAAGAATTAGCAAAAGATAAAACAAGAACACAAGTTTTTGATATTTCAAGATTAGGTCTTGTTGAAATGACAAGAAAAAATGTTTCTGCAGGACTCATTGAAAGTTTTTCAGATGAATGTGAAGAGTGTAATGGTAGAGGTTTAATTATTGGTGATATTTTTTCTAATAATTCAGTTGATACTGATTTACTTGAAACAGATGCCGTAGTAGAGTAGTTGAGTCATGAGTAAATATGCTGTAATAAAAGTGGGTTCTTCTCAAGAGAGAGTTAGTGTAGGGGATATTTTATCTGTACCTGCAAATTTCGTAATTGAGTCAAAAACTCCTATTTTAATGAGTGCAAGAAAAGGCTCATTGATTACTGATGAAAAAAAATTATCGGGTTATTCAGTTAATTTTGAACTTGTAGATGAAACCAAGTCAAAAAAACTTAATATTTTTACCTATAAAAATAAATCAGGAATTAGAAGAAAGTTAGGTTACCGCGAAGATATAAAAATTGTTAAAGTAAAATCTATTTCATCAGGTAAATCTGGAGAAGAAGAGTAAATGTCAAAAACAAAAGCCGGTGGTTCAACGCGTAATGGTAGAGACTCAGAGTCTAAACGTCTTGGGACTAAAGTTTTTGACGGCCAAGAAATCTCAGCAGGATCAATTGTTGTTCGACAAAGAGGAACAAAAATCCATCCTGGTAACAATGTTCAAAAGGGTGGAGATGATACTCTTTATGCCAAAGTAAATGGAACTGTAAAATATTCAACTAGAAATGGAAGAAAACTAGTAAATATAATTCCGTAATGTCATGTTTGTTGACAATATTGAAATCAATCTTTTGTCGGGTGCTGGTGGATCAGGATCTGTAAGTTTTAACTCTAAAAGTAGCCAAACTTCCCCTAATGGAGCAAATGGTGGAAATGGGGGCTCTATAACATTTAAAACAGATTCTAAACTTTTTGACTTTTCAAACTTAAAATCTAAAGGTTCATTCAAAGCTAATAATGGTGAAGATGCTCAAAAAAATCTTCAAAATGGTAAAAATGGTGATGATTTAGAGTTGAAGATACCATTAGGGACATCAATCTTTTACGACGGAGAACTCATTGCCGAGCTAATAGAAGAGAATGCTGAATATCTTATTTGCAAAGGAGGACAAGGAGGAAGAGGAAATAAGGATATGCTTTCTAAACGAAATCCTAATCCAGAAATATGTGAGTCAGGAGAAAAAAGAAAAAAAATGACCATCAATCTTCAATTAAGTTTGATTACTGATTTAGCTTTAGTGGGATTGCCAAATGCAGGAAAAAGTTCGTTAATTCAAACAATTACCAACTCAAACTCAAAAATTGATAGCTATCCTTTTACAACAATTAGCCCAAGCTTAGGGGCATATAAGAATGATTATGGGCTGGTAACAATATGTGACCTGCCAGGTCTTATAAGTGGAGCAGCAGAGGGGACTGGACTAGGTAAGTCTGTACTTAGACATCTCAAAAATACAAAATTTATTATCTACCTACTCGATCCCAACAATTCTGAATATGATGTGAATCAACAAATTGATTTACTCGAAACAGAGATTAAAAAATTTGACTCAAGATTTGAAGATATACAGTATCTAAGAGTTGTTAATAAATCTGACCTAAACAAAAAAGCTTCAAACCTTATAAATATTTCAACACTTACAAACGAAGGCATTGATGAACTTATAGATGAGTTAAATAAAATAAATTTTGAGAAATTAAAAAGAGTAAATAAAAGTTTTGAAAAAATATTTATTGAACCAGATAAGTTTGTTATTGATCAATTCGAAAATAACTGGGTAGTAACAGGAAGAAAAGTAGATAAAATTACTAACCTTAAAGGCAATTCCCACGAAGTCTTGAATGAAATCTCATATAGATTTGAGAAATCATCAATTTCTAATGAGTTAAAAAATCTAGGAATTCAAAAGGGTGATATAGTAGATTTAAACGGACATGAGTTTTCATATGAGTAACAAACTAATTGTTTTAAAAATTGGGACAAATACATTATTTGATGATGCTGAAATTAATTATGAAATGTTAAATACTCTTGCAAATTCTATTAAAAAATATAGAAAACAAAATATTAATTTTGCGATTGTTACTTCTGGTGCTGTTCAATCTGGTGCTAATGAGTTGAATTTATCAGAAAGACCAAAAAATTTAAAAGAACTACAAGTTGCATCAGCTGTAGGACAGGTGAGTCTAATAAATACTTACAAAGAGATATTTATAAAACAGGATATAAATATTGCTCAAATACTCATATCTAAAAATGTCTTGGAAGATAGAAATCAGTTTATCAATACAACCGAAGCTTTAAATGGTCTAATTTCCAAAAATATATTACCAGTAATAAACGAAAACGATGTCGTTGCAACCGAAGAATTAAAGTTTGGTGACAATGACAGGCTTTCAGCAATAGTTTCAATCATTTTAAAAGCTGATAAATTAGTTTTAATTACAGATAAAGAGGGTTTATATGACTCGGATCCAGAAATAAGTGAAGAAGCAAAAAAAATAGAAGATATTGAATACAACTCTGAGGAACTAAATGAAATAATTCCTAAATCTCTTTCAGGAAAAGGTATAGGTGGATTCTCTACAAAAATTATGGCGGCTCAAATGGCTGGATTTTCAGGCATTGAAACACAAATAATTTCTTGGTCCCCAAATTGCGTAGATGATGTAATTGAGGATGTAAAAATTGGAACAATTATAAAACCTTCAAATAAAAATATTAAACTTAAAAAAATTTGGATTGGATTTGGAATGACAGTTGACGGTGAAATTACTATTGATGAAGGTGCAGAGGATGCACTTATAAAAAACGCTTCACTTCTTTCAAAGGGTGTAATAGAAGTTAATCAGAATTTTGATGAAAATAGCGGTGTTGAGATTAAAAATACTCAAAACTCTGTAATTGCTAGGGGAGTTGTGAATTTATCGAGTAAAGAGATTATAGATTCAAAAAACACTGAAAACACTGTTGTAATTCATAAAGATAACTTATTAATTCTCTAAAAAATTTTACTTTCTAACAAATCAAATTATTCTTGTTATGTGCTTAAAGAAATCGGGAAAAATGCTGTTATGGCTGCTGAACAGCTCAAGACAGTAGATACAGATAGAAAAAATCAAATTTTAGATCATATGGCAGCTGAATTATTAAAAGATGCTGATGAGATTATTGATGCAAACAAAGTTGATTTAGAAAATGCAAAAAAACTTGAACTAACGGCTGCGCTTACTGATAGATTGACTTTAAATAAAGAAAGAATTCAAGGTATGTCAGAAGGGCTTAAGAAAATTATTCCATTAGAAGACCCTGTAGGAAAAGTTACACAATCTTGGAAGTCAGAAGACGGTCTCGATATTAATAAAATTCGTTCACCTTTTGGTGTTATAGGCATAATTTATGAAGCACGCCCAAATGTTACCAGCGATGTTTCTGGTCTATGTTTGAAGTCTGGGAATGCATCTATACTTCGAGGTTCTAGTTATTGTTTAGATTCGAATTTAATGATTCTAAATACTTTACAAAAATCTCTTGAAATAAATGATTTACCAAAACAATGTATTCAGATTATTGACAGCAAGGATAGACAAGACACTATTGAATTCATGAATATGACAGAATATATTGATTTAATTGTACCTCGTGGTGGAAAAGGATTAATTGAAACTTTAGTAGATAATTCAAAAGTCCCCTTCATATTAGATGGTGACGGCAATGTTCATCTCTATATTCATAGTGACGCAAAAGAGGAGTATATGATCCCAATTGTAATTAACTCAAAAGTACAGCGTCCAGGTGTGTGTAATGCATTAGAAACTTTAATTCTTCATAAGAATGTATACGATAAATTTGGTACAAAAATCATGGATGCATTGAAAGACAATGATGTAGAGGTAGTTATTGATGAACAAATGAAAGAAGATTTTCCAGAGTTTGAGGTTGCTAATGAAGAGGATTACGCGACAGAATTTTTAGATTTAAAGATTGCTATAAAAATTGTTGCTAATGAAAATGAAGCAATTCAGCACATAAATCTATTTTCTTCAGGACATACTGAAGGAATTCTTACAGAATCAGATATAGTTGCAGAAAAATTTTCAAGTTCAATTGATTCTTCAGTAATATTTATTAATGCTTCAACAAGATTTACTGATGGAGAAAAGTTTGGATTTGGTGCAGAGATCGGTATTAGCACACAAAAACTTCATGTAAGAGGTCCAATGGGGCTAGAAGCATTAACAACCGAGCGATATGTTATTAGTGGTAAAGGTACAGTAAGAGGATGAATAAAGAATTAAGTATCAAAGATTTAGAATCTGTAGATTATTTTTCAAACGAAATTTTAGTAGATGTTATAAACGCAGCAATTTTTTTAAAAAAACCATTGCTTATAGAGGGTCCTGCTGGAACTGGAAAAACTTTTCTAGCGAAGGCTATATCATCTTTATTTAAACTTGAACTTATTCGATTACAGTGCCACGAAGGTATTGATGAAGATAAAGCTGTTTACGAATGGAATTACAAAAAACAACTTCTAAGCATTCAACAAGATAAGAATGCTGAAAATCTTTTTGATGAAAGTTATTTAATTAAGAGACCGATACTTAATGCATTAACTTCTGAAAAAGAAAGCCTATTTTTAATTGATGAAATAGATCGTTCTGATGAAGAATTTGAGGCCTTACTACTGGAAATTCTTGCAGAAAACCAAGTTACTATTCCTGAATTCGGAACAATAACTGGAAGTGATAATAGGATTACGATCCTCACATCTAATGGCACTAGAGAACTGTCAGATGCTTTAAAAAGAAGGTGTCTTTACTATTATCTTGACTTTCCTTCAGTAGAAATTGAAACAAAAGTACTGATGAACAGTATATCTGAAATATCGGAAGAACAAGCAAAGACATATGCATCATTTGTTTCATATGTTAGAAATTTAAACCTAAATAAGATACCATCTTTAATCGAATCTGTAGAGTGGGTTAAATACAATTTAATGAATAAAAATAAATCAAATACTGACAATCTTGGAATACTGTTAAAAGACAAATCTGATCAAGAAAAATATAAAGAACAAATTGAAAATACCAATGAGCTCATTCAAGAATGACATAATTGATTTCTCACAATTTTGTAAAGAAAATCAATTTTTTATATCAATAGATAAACTTGAGACTTATTTTAAATTTATTGATTCAAAACAAATCCAATCTAAAGAAGATAAAATAAAATATCTTTTTTTATTAATACCAAAAGATAAAGACGAAAAAGATCAACTGCAGTACCTGATCAAAGAATTTTTTAATTTTAGTACTGAAGAAACTCCAGATTTTAATTTTAATTTTTTGGAGGAGTATAAATTAAACGATAACTTCGAAGATATTTTTATTGATCAAAACAATATTAACATTGATTTTTCTTCTATAGCTATTGATATAATTAACGATTTTGAAAATTTAGATTTTTCTCGTCCTGTATCAAATGCATATTGGCTTAATCAATTAAAAAAAACGAGTGCTTATAAGGAGATAATAAGTCTATTTGATATCCAATTTGATGATGCTTTTGAAAACATTATGAATGAACTTAATATTGAGAATTTTTCAAATTTTTTAGATATGAAATTATTAGAGTTACTGAAAGATGAGAGAAATAAAACAAGAGATGCTTATCAACCAACAGAATTAAACAATAAAGATCAATTAAATGAACTGGATTATCTTTATACAAATAAAGATGAAAGAAAAAAACTCCTTGAACAAACGTATGCTTTAGGAAATAAATTAGCCCTTAAGTTTAAAAAACAAATTAAACACTCGAATAAAGGGAATCTAAATTTAAGAAAAACAATCAGAAAATCTATTCAGTCTGGAGGAGTTCTTCAAAATATCATTTTTAAACCCAAAAATAAAAAGAAACCTAAATTAGTTATTCTATGTGATATCAGTGGTTCAATGGCTTTATATTCTTTATTTGGTCTTACTTTATTGTATGGAATGGTGAGCAGGTTTAATTCGATAAAGTCTTTTGTATTTATTGATGGAATAACAGAAGTAACAAAAGATATTAAAAAGCTTAAAAAGAATGAAATTGAATCTTTTCTTAAAAATTGGAATAATTACGTAAAACACGACGGACATTCAGATTATTCAAGAACTTTTGAAGAATTGGTAGATGAAATTAAAAAAAGTAATTCTAACTATAAATGTTTGATAGTTATTGGAGATGCAAGAAATAATTATAGAGATATCGATGATCGATTAGTTAATGAGGTGGGTAAATTATTCAAGAACATATATTGGCTTAATCCTGAAAGGTTAAAATATTGGAATACTGGTGATAGCTTGATAAGGAAATTTGATAAGGTAACAAACAACACATCAGAAGTTAGAAACTACACACAGATGAAAAATTTTGTAAATTCAATAGATTTTAAAAGAGACCTTAAGTGAAGAATATAGGAGTACTGGGTGGAACTTTTGACCCTCCTCATGAAGCACACCTTGAAATTGCAGAAAGATCTCAAAAGCAATTTAAATTAGATAAAGTAATTTTTATTCCATCTGGTAATCCATGGCAAAAAAGGAATTCGACTCCGTTTACGCACAGATTTGAAATGACAAAAATATTAATTAAAAATTCTGATACATTTCAGATAAGTGACCTTGAAAATTCAGAAAAAACTCCCTCCTATACTTATGAAACACTTAAAAAGCTACAGTACCCAAAAGAAAATTTGTATTTCATACTTGGTTCAGACGCTGCAATGAATATAAAAACATGGAAAAACTATGATCAACTATCAAATTTAACCCAATTCTTAATTGCACTTAGAAGAGAAGATAATTCTGAGACACTTTCTAAAAATTTTCCATTTGATTATGAATTAATAGATGGTCAAAAATTAGATTTAAGCTCAACTGGATTACGAGAAAAATTGGAGAAAAATAGAATGAATAATAATGAATTATCTTCAGAAATTTTTAATTATATAAAGCAAAACAATATTTATTGAATTTTTTTATTGAGTTCATCGACTTCTGTTTCTAATTCTTGAAGCTTCCCTAAAACATTATCTTCTATTTGTTCAATTTTTTCTATTTCTGTTTCTAATTCTTGAAGCTTTTCTAACACATCATCGTTTGTGTGACTATCTACATAATTTGTAATAAATTTTGCTGAAACAATCGCTGTTATAGTTGCAACCAATCCAAGTCCCGATAACATTAAAGCACTTGCTATAACTCTTCCAATAGTCGTCGTTAATTCTATGTCACCATAACCTACTGTTGTGATAGTTACTAAAGCAAGCCATAAACCATCACCGTAGTCTTTTATATCTGGTTCAAAAAGATAAAATAAGTAACCAAATAAACCTACTACAAAAAATAGAGCTGCAAGAATAGTGCGTAAGCGTCTACTGTTAAAAATGGTCTCTAATAAAGAAAAAAAGTTTTTAACTCTTGTCAAATCTCTCCTCTATATAAGAATAGTGTCTTTATTTTTTACATGGTAATATATTTATTAATGGCAGAAGAAACAATCAAAGATATACATAACTTTTTCTTTGAGAACGTAATCGATGTACTTCTAGTTCAAAAATGTACAAACATTAAAGCATTTGAAATCAAAAACAACAGCTATTTTGATGCAATTATTATCTGCAATGTTAATTCAAATACCCAAATGTCTTCTTCAATAAAAAAACTTAAGAAATTAGTTAAATCTAAAAATATAAACTTCTTTTCTGAGGGTTTAGATTCTTCATGGGCGTTAGTTGAATTTGAAGGTGTTGGTATCCATTTCTTCACAGAAGAAGCTAGGGAATATTACAACTTAGATGATTTATTTTTTGATAGTAATCTAATGCTTCAGTACGGGTAATCTTAATTGTATTGGGGCTGTAGCTCAGTTGGCAGAGCACGTGCATGGCATGCACGGGGTCAGGGGTTCAAATCCCCTCAGCTCCACAAACAAATATGAACTTAAAATATATTAAAGAAATATTTAGTCAAACAAAAGATTTGATAGGTTCTCAATCTGGAATCGCAGTCATTTCCATCATTCAAGTTTCATTTGTTGTAAATCAATTAGGTCCTGAAAAATATGGTGCTGTAGTCTTATTAATTGCTATCCCTAGTCTTATATTTAGAGCAACTCATGCGAGGAATAGTGATGTAAACCTTCTTGTTCTTAAGGACGGAAAAAGCTTTTATTTTGAATCTATATTTTTTAACCTCTTAACTGGTATTGGTGGATTTATTATATGTCTTATAATTTTTACAAATCCATTAGTCATTGATTCCTTTATAGGTATATATTTTGGTATCGAAACATTATCAAATGTTCTTATAATTTATTTATTTACAAGAATTATTCAGACTTTTTCAGAAACAAGTAAATCTATATTAATTTTTAACAATGATTTGAGAAAGTATTCAATACTTGAAATTACTAGTGTCGTAATTAGATTTATTGCACTAGTAATTTTACTTTTGAACGATCCAAGCATTGAAAATTATTTAATTGCACAATCGATTTATGGAATTACTTTTGGATTATTTGGTTTATATCTTTCATATAAATATTGCGATTCATTCGGCCTGAAGATTCAACTTTTTAAATCATATTTAAAAGCCATCAAATCTTCTTATGGAAAAGTTAGATATGACCAAATTATTGGGCTCATACCTCAACATTTCGATGTAATATTATTGGCTGTTCTAGTTGATATTCAAACTGTTGGCATTTACCAATTTGCTAAAAGATTAGTAGAACCAATAAACTATCTTGTTGTTACATTTAATCCTTGGCTTCAAAACAAATTAAAATCCGAAGACATAGAATTTAAAATTGCCTCCTTCGTTCGTCAGGTATTACTTCCTATTTCAATATTTTTATTTGTAGTATATTTTATTTTTGGACGTAATTTAATTCTATTTATTGGAAATGAAGGATTTTTGAACTCATTTGAACCAATGATGGTCTTGCTAATAGGATTTGTTACTTATTTGCTAAGTTTTTGGATAAGACAATATCTATTATTTAAGGACTTGATCCAATTTCACGCATATGGGCGAATTATATATTCTCTAGTATTTTTAGTTTTAGCACTTTTACTATATGATTCATTTTCATCCCTTGGAATTGCTATTGCATTAAGCTCCGCCATGGTTTTACAGAAATTATTTGAATACACGATATATTTGATGAAAATAAAATCAAATTGAATAATTCTGAACATTAACATAAGAATCATGGAGTTAAATAAACAATCGAGAGTAAAGAGTTACGAAATTGTCTTTCTTGGAGGTTCAGTTTTACTTGTTTTTCTTGATGCTTATCAAATTTTTGGTATACCAATTCCATGGATAGGTATGACCATTTTGCTTTTGTTTGCTTTAAATAAATATAAAATTTTCTACAACGCTAAAAATTTTGTAATTATTTCAATATTGTTTGCAGTCGTAATGATTCCACAGGTAATATATATTTTTTTTAATGAGCTTTCACAAGGAGATATACGGTACCTTTTCTTACGATTGCTAAACATATTTTCATTTGTCATAGTTCTTTTGTTTTCACTTGATTACTTTGATAAAGAAAAAATATCGTCTTTTTTAAAAAATTCAAAATATTTGATTGGTGCAATGTCAGTTTTGACAATCTATATTTTTATTGCTCAAATATTTGACTTAAATGAATTTGTAAGAAATAGATCAAATACTAATCTTTTTGGAGACTCAGAGCAGTCTACTTTTTGGTTATCACAACCGCACAGGGCAATGGGTACATTCAGAGAACCGGTCTTATTGATTTCATTTTTAATGCCATTAATTGTTTTATATCTTTACAAATATAAAAATAATAATTATTTGATATCCATCATTTCTGGAGTTGCATTAGGTTTGTCAAGAAGTAACTATTTAAGATTATTTTGTATAATGTTTCTTTTTTTTGTTTTATTTAATTATTTAAAAATAAAAGAGATAAATAAGTCACTTGTTTTATTTTTGTTAGTTTCACTGATAATGTCTAATTTTGGAGTACTTGAGTGTAATTTAAATTCTGATAGTAGGCAATGTGTAGAATATGAAGAGGATGTTCAAAAAATGAATGCATCTGGTCAAATAAAAATTGATACCAGCATCAGTAGATCAGAATTAGATTTGGGCACTGAAAGATTAAATGTGTTGAGCTTTTCTATTAACTCACTGAGAGATATTACACCTAAAACCATTATCAACGTTAACTCTGATTATCAGGATTATTCTTCAGTGACAGTTAATGAAGAAATGTATTTTACAAATAGAACATTACCTAAATATCTACTTCAGAGATATAGTACTCAAAACTTTGGTACAGGCAATTATTATCTACTTAAGTATGATTTAAATGTTCAAAATTTGTTCGTATTTTACACTCAAGCTTTTGGTATTATATTTTCTTTGATACTATTTTTGATATTCTTAAACCTAATTGTTCAAAAAAAAGATTTGGTAAATTTAATATTCTTTTTTTTCTTTCTTTTATTTTTCTTTGTAAGTCCAGTTGAGGAAGTTAATGCCTTTTATGGCTTAATCATTGGAGTGGCATATAATTTAATTTTTACGAAAGAAGAAATATATGGAAATATATAATTTTTTACCGGGCCCTGCTAGATTAGATCCTTCGATTATTAGTAAGTCTCAAGAGGGGATAGCTAATTTTCAAAACTCTGGTTTGTCAATTTTAGAAATTGGTCATAGATCTAGAGATTTTGAAACATTAATAAACTGTCTCCAAGATAATATGACAAATATTTTCAATATACCGTCACATTATTTCACTCTTCTCTTGCAGGGGGGAGCAACTTATCAGAATACTTTTATAGCAAATAACTTTGATAAGGAAAATAAGCTAATGGGGTGTTTAGTCACGGGAACCTGGGGTAAATATTCATCGGATGATTTTTCAAAAATAAGAGATACAAAGATAATAGAAGTTAGGCAAGATGAAATTGAAAATTATGTTCAAAACCCATGGGATATAAATGATATTGAATTTTTACATCTTACATCTAATGAAACCATTAACGGAATTCAATTAAGAGAATTTAATAAAATTAATCATGATTCATTAATAATTGATATGTCTTCAGATATAGGTTCTTATAGTTTTGAATGGGATAACTTAGCATACATTTATGCAGGCGCTCAAAAAAATATGGGTATTCCCGGTGTATCAATATGTATTGGTGATGAAAAATATTTGAATACAGAAAATAACTCAAAATACCTTAACTTAGGACAATTGGTTGAAAAAAAATCTTTATTGAATACTCCTCCTACCTTCTCTATATATATTCTGAAACTTGTAACAGATTGGATGATTCAAATGGGAGGGGTTAAGTATTTTGAAGAAAAATCAATTAGACAATCTTCAAGATTGTACGAACAATTGAATTCTTATGAAGACTCTCTATTACTGCCTGTGTGTGACTATTCAAAAAGTAGATCCAATATTATTTTTAAATTTGAAAACAATGAATTAGAAAAGAAATTTCTTATCGAAGCAGGAGAAAAAGGAATAATTGGTTTAAATGGACATAGAAGTGAAGGAGGAGTAAGAATTAGCCTTTACAATTCAATTACAGATGAGATGGTTGACTACTTATCAGAATTTATAGATCAATTTTTTGTTAATAATGAAAAATAGTAACTTCACAGAATATAAATTTAAAAATTACGATGTAAGAGGTCTTAAACTCGAAATTAATTTTTCAAAAAATGATTCTATCAAAATAAAAGCCCATGAAGAGATAAATATACCAATTGAAAATCATATTGATGAATCTTTCGACCCTCTTTTATTCGGGATTGATATGAATTTAGAAATTATTAAAAATATTGACGATTTAAAAGGAAAGAAAATGATATTGCTTGACGGTCATCATCGTTATGAATATTTGAAAAGAAATAATATTGATAAAACAGTCGAAATAATTTTAATTTCAACTGATGATGTAAAAATCCTTTCGTATCCATCATATTTACTTATAGAACAAAAAGAATTCGTGGAAATTCTAGAAAATTACAATTTTTCAAATAAAGTCTCTTCAAAATTTTTTGTTTCTCTAAATGATATTAAATTTTTCAATAATGAAATTGAGAATATTTATGAACTTTATGAATTTAAAAACTTGTGTTTTAGGAATGAGTATATAAGTACAGTCAACAATGAAAATCAACCTAATGATAAAACAATTATTAATTTTACCCCTGTAAAAGTATCTGAAATTGTTGATAGTGATACTTTATTTCCTCCAAAATCTACATGGATAACTCCACGGTTATGAAAATTTGTCATGTTATAAACTCGCTTAATAGGGGGGGTGCTGAAACGCATCTATTGGATTTGATCATTGCACAATTAAATGATGATATGGATGTTCAAGTCACTGTAATTGGTGTAGATAGTAATGAAACCTATTCTATTGAAAATGAACTCCTTAAATATGGAGTATATGTAACAAGACTTAAGGGTCCAAGAATGTTGAATTTATTTTCATATTTTGCCATGTATTCAAAACTCAAAAACGAAGAATTTGATATTATTCACTCACATCAACCACGCAGCGATTTTATGGTCTATATAATTCAAAAATATTTATCAAAAAAAACTAAATGGATTGTAAGTGTTCACGGAAAATATGACACATACTTAGAAAAAGGCAAAACAAGCAACAATTTAAGAAAATTTTTTATGAAGAGACTTTCAAAACAATGGGAATCTGCCTCTTCAATAATTGCAATTTCTGACGAAGTAAAAAGTTGGATTAAGGGATTAAATAAGGAATTGAATGTTATCGTCATACCTTATTGGATAGAATTCAAAAATTCCAATAGTGCAGAAAAAAAAGAATTTGTAACTCTCGGGTTCCTTGGAAGATTAAATGTTAATAAAGGAATAGAAGATCTTATAAATGCAATAAATTCAGACCAACTTAAATCACTTGATTTTAAATTAATGATTGGTGGAAGTGGAACTGAAGAGTATCTAGAAAAATTAAGAAATATGATCGAACAAGAGACAAATGAAAAAGTAAATTTTCTTGGATACATAGAAAATAGAGAAGATTTCTTCAACAATATAGATATTTTTGTATTTCCATCTTTTTCAGAGGGCTTAGGTTTGGTGCTTCTTGAAGCTATGAGTTTTTCAAAGGTTTGCGTAACAAGAAATATTTTGCCAATGACAAATTACATAGACGAAGACTCAGGTTATTTGTTTGATGATGTTGACGGATTATCAAATTCAATAGTTTCATCTATTCAAGATTTAGAAAACAATATTGAATTAATACAGAAAAAATTGTTTAATATTGAAAAGAAATTAGAAAAATCAAGTAAGGAAAATATATTTCCAGAATTAGTAAAAGTATATGAACAGTCAATTTGAATATAAAAAAATAGAAAAGAAATGGCA
>JBJKUD010000028.1:0-23962 GCA_045563315.1 Candidatus Actinomarina sp.
AATATTAACATCGACTAAATTACCAATAATATCTTGGTTAGATTCTAAATGAACTATATGACCCCCTTCTATGCGACCAGTTAAAATATTTTTATCCTTTTTTGAAGGTTTTTCTACTAACATTTTCTGAGTTGTTCCTACAAATCTTTTATATCTAATATCGCTAATTTCAATTTGTTTTTCTTTAAGTGTCATAAATCTAGAATCAATTACTTGTTTCTCTACAAATTGATTATTGTAATCTGCGGCAACGGTTCCAGGCCTTGGTGAAAATTTAAACATATAAATAAGATCAAATTCTGCATAATTCACAACTTTCATAGTTTCCTTAAAATCTTGATCATCTTCACCAGGGAAACCTACTATTACATCTGATGAAAGTGAAACGTCAGGAATTATATTTTTAATCATGTCTATTTTCGACAAATATTTTTTTTGATTATAACCTCTGTGCATAGAGGAAAGTATTTTATCACTACCGCTTTGTACTGGTATATGAATCTGGTTTGCTATTTTTGGAAGTTCAGATACAGCAACTAAAGTTTCTCTTTTAAAATCTTTTGGATGTGGTGAAGTAAATCGAATTCTTTCTATTCCGTCAATTTCATGTATTTTATATAATAATTGTGTGAAATAGGGACTTCTTTTGTTGTCGATCATCAAATCACGGCCATAAGAATTTACATTTTGTCCCAAAAGAGTAATTTCCTTAATGCCCTCATTAGATAAATTTTTTATTTCATTAATGATGTCAGATGGTCTTCTACTAATTTCTATACCTCTAACAGATGGAACAATACAAAATGTACAACTATTATTACATCCAATCTGGATGGTAACGAAGGCACTAAATCCAGATTCACGAACTGGCAATATTTCTGATTCTATATCTTTAGATTCTTCAATTATTTGAGTAATAGGACCCCAATCTTCAGATTGATTCAATAAATTTATAACATCATTTGTATTATGTGTTCCTATAACAACATCAACCCACGGTGCTCTATCACGAACAAGCTCTTTATCTTTTTGAGCAGCACAACCACCTACAATTAACCTTCTATCAGGAGATTGATCCTTCCATTTCTTTAAATGGCCTAAAGTTCCATATAATTTATCATCAGCATTTTCACGGATAGTACAAGTATTAACAAATAATATATCTGCAGAATCAATATCATCAGATTTGCTCATTCCGTCATTATTAAATATTCCAGCTATTTTTTCTGAATCATGTTCATTCATCTGACATCCAAAAGTTTTAATATGATATTTAAAACCCAACCTTGATGGTTTTGAAATTAATTTATTTTCTATCTGGATAGATGTTTTCACATTACAAATTATAAATTTATATTTAAGAAAACTGTGTTATTTTTTGTTTTTAGGCTCTTGTGTTGCTTCTTCTTCCAGCTCAGTGTTTTCATCGTTCTCAATTGGATCTTCATCATCAGATTCAATCATCCCAACTGCTTTATATACTGCAGTTTCTAGTTGTAAAGCCAAATCAGGATTTTCACGTAGAAATCGTTTTGAGTTTTCTTTACCTTGTCCAAGCTGTACTTCGTCATAGGTAAACCAAGCGCCAGCTTTTCTGGCAATCCCATGCTCAACAGCAACATCAAGCAAGCTACCTTCACGAGAAATACCCTGTCCAAACATGATATCAAATTCCGCTTCTCTAAAAGGAGGAGCAACTTTGTTCTTAACTATTTTTGCTCTTACTCGATTACCTATTTGTTCGGGACCGACTTTAAGAGTTTCAATTCTTCTTACGTCAATTCTTACAGAAGAATAGAATTTTAATGCTCTTCCGCCGCTTGTTGTTTCAGGTGATCCCCACATTACCCCAATTTTTTCACGAATTTGATTTATGAATATAACTGTAGTTCCTGATTTATTAATAGATCCAGTTAGTTTTCGTAATGCCTGAGACATTAATCTTGCTTGTAGTCCTACATGAGTATCACCCATCTCGCCTTCAATTTCGGCCTTAGGAACTAGTGCTGCAACTGAATCAATTACTACTAGATCAACACCTCCAGACTGTATTAACATGTCAGCAATTTCTAATGCTTGTTCACCCGTATCTGGTTGTGATACTAATAACTCATCGACATCAACTCCTAATGCTCTTGCATATACTGGGTCTAGAGCATGCTCAGCATCAATGAATGCAGCTACTCCTCCAGCTTTTTGAGCTTCGGCAGCAACATGTAAAGAAAGTGTTGTTTTACCAGAAGCCTCTGGACCGTAAATTTCAATAACTCTTCCTCTTGGTACTCCACCGATTCCTAATGCGAGATCGATAGATAATGCACCTGTAGATATAGAAGGTATTCTTTTAATATTTTCGGATCCTAGTTTCATCAACGAACCTTCACCGAATTGCTTTTCAATTTGCTCGAAAACTGTATCTAGTTTTTTTGCCCTGTCTTTATCCATTATTTTCTCCTTTTTTAACAATAATAAATATATATTAAAACATCTTGGTAAGACAATTTTAATAGAACATATGTTCTAATACAAGTTTTTAATGAATTTTATAAGCTCCCATTGAGCCTTATTTGCTGATCTTTGAAGTATTTCATCCCTATTACCGTTCATTTTATGATCTGAAATTACTGTTTTATCACCATTAGATATACATATAAAAATTGTTCCAACTGAATATTTGCTCGATGATAAAGGACCAGCTTCACCCAATATTGTAAGTGAGATATCGGTTTCATACTTGTCCAATGATGAAAAAGTAAGATTATGACAAAGTTCTTCCCAATTTTCTAAATCAGGTTGTTCATCCTTTAATAAAATAGCTTTTGCTTCATTTGTATAAACAACATCAGAACCATAAAAATATTTACTTATTCCAGGATTTTTAACCAGTAAAGAAGATAAAAGTCCACCAGTTATGCTTTCAACAAACGAAACTTTTATATCATTTTTTGCTATTAAAGAACCAAGTACTTTTTCAACAGATATATTTTCATAAGCAAGTATGTCATCTGAAAATACCTCATCAATTTTATTTATGAAATTATCAAAATCATTCTTACTAACTGAATTTCTATCAAAGCGTAACTTTATAATGCCCTTACTAGCCAAATATGCAATGTCTAACCCTTCAGGCTTAAATTTATCTATCTCTGCTGCTAGTGACGACTCTGCTTGATTGAAAAATAAGACAAATTGATAATCCATATCATTTTTTTCAAAGTTTTCAGATAAAAATGGTAACAGTTCGTCTTCCACTAGTGGAACAAATTCTCTTGGTGGACCAGGTAAAATAAAAATTTCTTTTCCATTATTAGATATTCTTATGCCTGGTGCGGTGCCTTGTGTATTAATTAATTTTTCACTTCCAGATGGTATGAAGGCTTGTTTAATGTTCGTGTCAGGCATAATTAAACCCCGACTTTTCCATCTTTCTCTCATCCACTCAAGATGAGTTTCATCAAGTTCTAACTCTAAAGATAAAGATTTTGATATAACTTCTTTTGTTATGTCATCTTCTGTTGGGCCCAATCCCCCAGATGTTACGATAACATCACATCTATCTAGAAGAAATGACATCGCATCAGTTATTTCTTCTTCATTATCAGCTATTGTTATTTCTTTGTCTAACTTAAATCCAGCGTCATATAATCTTTTACCCAAATTTGTTAGATTAGTATTTACTGTATCTCCCAACAATATTTCAGTTCCGATTGTTAAAAACCCAATTTTCATATTTTTAGAATAGCAACCTTTAATTGCAATATAGGTATCATACTTTCATGAAGAAATTTCTAGTCCTAATTCTGTTATTAGCTTTTTGTTCATCTGGCGCAGACTCAACAAGCGATGAACCTGTACAAAGTGTAGCTGTATCAAATGTTGATGAGTTAGTTTATGAAGATACAAATGGAACTCTTATAAATGTAGATTTAACTAATAAAAAAACATTAGTCGTTTTTTGGGCTGATTATTGAGGAATATGTAGGGAGGAGTTACCTCTCTTAGAAGCAAATTTAGCTGCTGTAAGCCAAAATTATAATGTAATTGCGCTTGCACACAGTGATAAAGATTCAACCATGACATGGATTTCAGAAAATTTAAACGGTGATTTAGAAATTGGATTTTCTACTGCAGAGATGAGAGACTCACTTAAAATTATTGGTCAGCCTATCTCATTAATTATTGATACTGATGGAACTATTCTTTCACGAGAATATGGCTACGTTCCAAGCGATTTATAGTTTACAAATATTTAACTTAATTCCGAAAAAGTAGTCTTGATAAAATTGTAAGATGAGAGTGTAATCAAGCGGAGGAAATTGTGAAAAAAACAATTTTAATTCTATTGTGTCTCTCTCTTGTGTTTGCCGCCTGCGGTACTACAGAAGAAGAAACAGTAGAAGAACCTGCAGTTGTTGAAGAAATGGAAAGTTTAGATGCACCAGCTACCACTACAGCTGAAGTGCTTGATAAAATTATTTTCGGTTTCGTTCCAAGTGCAGAACAAGCAGAACTTTTAGACAATATTCAACCTATGATGGAAGTTTTATCAGAGGGATTAGGAATCGAAGTTGAAGGTTTTGTTACAAGTGACTATTCGGGATTATTAGTTGCAATGGGATCAGGTCAAGCAGATGTTGGAGCATTTGCAACCTTAGGTTACGTTACAGCTATGAACGCATTCCCAACAAGATTTGAGGCAATTGCTAAATCTGTAAGATATGGTTCAGGATCTTACCATGGTACTTTCTGGACTACAGACGCAAGCGTTTGTGACACAACACCAGTTATTGGTGCATTTGAAAACATCGATGGAGTTGCAACTTTAGTTGAAGGTTCAGCAACAACACCACCAGATGTTGCAGCATTACAAGTTGGTTGGGGTTTTGGAGATGACGGACTTATACCTGAAGTAAGAGATGGTGTAACAACTAGTCCTGGTCTTGCATGTGAAGCTGATCTATCTGTAATGATTGGTGAGGAAGTTCTTTTTGTTGAAGAAGGATCTACTTCAGGGTATTTATATCCATCATTACAATTGAAAAAAGCTGGTATCGATTACACCAGTGATATTGTTCAAAGATACGCTGGATCACATGATGGAGTTATTTCTGGATTATATAATGGTGATGCAAAATTTGGTGTCACATATGATGATGCAAGAAGAACTCTAAGAAAAACAAATGCAGATGTTGGTGAAAAGGTTATTGCTTTTGGTATAACAGAAGAAATTCCTAACGATGTTATTGCAGTTAGAACTGATCTACCTGAAGACATCAAACAACAAATATATGACATATTAGCTGCATATATTGCAACTGATGAAGGTTTGGCCATAATGGATGAAATTTATGGATGGACTGATTTAGTACCAGCACTTAACTCTGAGTTCGATGTTGTAAGAGAAGCAGCAGAAGAATTCGGTCTATACGACGATTAAATCTTGATTTTAACCGGGTTGTTTGACAGCCCGGTTAAAATTTTTATATGATCAAATTCAAAAATGTCAGTGTCACTTATCCTGGTGGAGTCAAAGCATTAAATGATCTTGATTTAGAAATAAACGAAGGTGATTTTCTGATTATCGTTGGTTTATCAGGTGCTGGTAAATCAACACTCCTTCGAACCATTAATAATCTTGTTAAACCAACAAATGGAACTGTATTTTTGGATAGTAAAGATATTACTAATGCAAATAAAAAACAATTGAAACAAATCAGATCTGAAATTGGTATGATATTTCAAACTTTCAATCTAGTAAACAGATCAACAGTACTAAAAAATGTACTAACTGGAAGATTAAGTAAAGTTTCAACTATAAGGTCAATTTTTGGTTTATGGCCAAAAGATCAAAAAGATATGGCTTTTGAAGCATTAGACCAAGTTGAAATTCTTGAAAAAGCATATGTAAGAGCTTCAAATCTCTCTGGAGGCCAGCAACAAAGAGTTGGTATTGCTAGAGCTTTATCTCAAAAACCAAAAGTTATGCTTGCTGATGAACCCGTTGCCTCGCTTGATCCAATTACTTCACGAGTTGTAATGAGTTATCTTAAAAAAATAAATAAAGAACTTGGAATAACAACAATTGTAAATTTACATTTTTTAGATCTCGCTAAAGAATTTGGCGATCGATTAATTGGCTTAAGAGACGGCAAGTTAGTTTATGATGGAAAAGTTGATGATGTATCAGATGAGGACTTTGAAAATATTTATGGAAGATCTATCAAGCAATCAGATTTAATAGGTAATGATTAATTATCCCAAAAAACCAAATCCCTCATTATTAGTTTTAATAGGAATACCAACTGGAATAGTATTTTCTGTATTTTCATTTCTACAGATAGGTTTTAATTTTCAAGATTTCAAAAATAACCTTTCTAATAGATATCTTGTTACAGATCCTTTGTTTAATCCTAAATGGGCATGGGCTTGGGAGAATTCTAAAGATGCATTGATAGAGACTATCCAAATTGCAATATTAGCAAGCATTATAGGTTGTGCTGTAGCTCTACCATTGGCTTTTTATGCTTCAAGAGCAACAAATCTAAACAAATATTCGTACTTTATCTACAAATCGTTTTTAAATCTTGTAAGAACAATACCTGATTTGTTTTGGGCAATGATTTTTACAGTTGCTGTCGGTATTGGACCGTTTGCTGGAGTTCTAGCGTTAATTATGTTTTCACTTGCAATTATGGGCAAATTATTATCAGAAACAATCGATAGTATAGATCCTGGTCCTATGGAAGCAGCAAAAGCTACTGGTGCATCACATAATCAATCAGTATTTACATCAGCATTACCACAAGTACTTCCAAATTTTACTGCTTACTTTTTATATATTTTTGAGTTATGTATCAGAGCAAGTGTGATTCTTGGATTAGTTGGAGCAGGTGGTGTGGGAAGAATTATCGAGACACAAAGAATTTTTCTTAGATTTGATAGAATATCGCCAATTATTGTACTAATTCTTGTTGTTGTAATTTTTATAGAGCAATTTAGTGTCTGGTTAAGAAGAAAAATTTTATGAATATTCCAAAACAGCCGTTAAATCAAAGAATATTTAAATATTCATTAACTACTTTAATTGTTATTTCCGCTGTTTGGTCAGCATCAGGCTTGGAGATAACACTGGATAGGATACTTGATGCACCAGCTCAAATAGCAAATTTAGTTGGAGCTATGTTTCCTTTAGATTTAAGCAGTGAAGCCTTTGAAAGAATAATTCCAAAAGTATTCGAATCACTATTTATCGCTTGGGCAGGTACAGTAATTGGAGCTATATTTAGTTTTCCAATTTCATTTTTAGCAGCAAACAATATTTCAATTGGATCAATACACAGGGTAATAAAACAAATTCTTAACAGCATAAGAGCATTTCCAGAATTAATATTGGCTTTTGTATTTTTACCGGTAACTGGACTTGGACCATTAACAGGTACACTCGCTGTAGGTATTCACTCAATTGGAACACTCGGGAAATTATCCTCAGAAGTTATAGAAGGTATTGATGATGGTCCATTAGAATCGATCAAAGCATCAGGTGGGTCAAAAATAAACGAGCTTACATTTGGAGTTATACCACAAGTTATGCCAACTATTACTTCCTATTGGCTTTATCGTTTTGAAATTAATTTAAGAGCTTCAGCAGTTCTTGGTGTTGTGGGTGCTGGTGGTGTTGGGCAGGAATTGATAAATCAACTTAGATTTAGAGATTTTCCAAGAGCAGGTACAGTTTTAATCTGTACAATTGTCTTAGTTTTAGCAGCAGATACGATATCGGCGGCTATTAGAAATCGTATAATTAAAGGAAAAACTATAAAGAGCTAATTACTCTTCATACCAATTGTCATCTTCGTTATTATTTACTTCATCAGTAGATTCTTCATTGGATTCATTTAAGTCTTCTGAAGCGTCATCCTCTATAGAAGTAAGGGAATCTGTTTCAAACTCTTCTACTGTTAGTAAAACTTCTCTAGCTTTAGAACCTTCTGAAGGGCCAACTATTCCTTGTGATTCAAGAATATCCATCAATCTGCCTGCTCTAGCAAACCCAACTCTTAACTTTCTTTGTAGCATTGATGTGGAACCTAATTGCGATCTTACAACGAGTTCTGTAGCAGTTTTTATTAGTTCTTCATCTTCACCAAGGTCTTCACTGTTGTGAACAGCGGTAGATTTTTGTTCTTCTATTACAGCTGGATTGTAATCAGCTTCTTTTTGTGACTTCACCCAAGAAACTACATCTTTAATTTCACCTTCAGTAACCCAAGCTCCTTGTATCCTTTCAAGTCTAGGATTAGATGCCGTAACAATTAACATATCTCCAAGCCCAATCAATTTTTCTGCACCTGATTGATCTAAGATAACTCTTGAATCGGTTGTTGATGCAACTGAGAATGCAAGTCTTGATGGAATATTTGCCTTCATAACACCTGTAATGACATCAACTGATGGTCTCTGTGTTGCTACAACCAAATGAATACCAATTGCTCTAGCCATCTGAGCAAGCCTGACAATAGCTGATTCTACTTCCCTACCAGCAACCATCATTAAATCATTAAGCTCATCAATGCAAACAACAATAAAAGGAAATCGATCAAATTTATCAGTATCTAATAAGCCAGCATCGTACTTCTCGTGGTAACCATTAATATCTCTTACTTGACCATCAGCTAAAAGATCGTACCTTCTATCCATTTCAGAAACTGCCCAAGAAAGAGCATCCACGGCTTTTTTAGGATTAGTAATAACTTTAGTTAACAAATGTGGGACATTATTGTATTGACCAAGCTCAACACGTTTAGGATCAACCATTACCATCTTTACTTCTTCAGGATTTGTTCTCATTAACAATGAAGTTACGATTGAATTTATACATGAAGATTTTCCTGCTCCTGTTTGCCCAGCAATTAATACATGGGGAAGTTCAGAAAGATTCATTAATCTTGGAGAACCTGAAATATCTAATCCAAGACCAACATTTAAAGGATGATCAAGTTTTTGTGCCTCCGGAGAAGAAAGAACATCACCAAGTGAAACTAGTTTTCTCTGTCTATTTGGTATTTCAATACCGATAGCACTTCTTCCTGGAATTGGAGCCAAAAGACGAACATCTGGTGTAGCTAGAGCATAAGCAATATCATGTGAAAGCGACGTAACTTTTGAAACTTTAACACCAGGGGAAAGTTCTATTTCATAACGAGTGACAGTAGGTCCTGGAACTATATTTGTTAATTCAGCTTCAACACCATGCTCTTTTAATAAATTTTGTAAATCTGTTGCAGTTTGTTGAAGTAGCTTTTTAGAAGTTGACACATCCGTTCCACTCTTAAGAAGCTTTAATGGAGGAAGTACATAATTTGAAGATTTTTTCTTAGTTGATTTAGCTTTTGACTTCACTGGCTTTGATTTTTCTGAAACTTGAGATTTAACTGTTTTTTTACTTTTTTCTTTTTTTAATGTGACCACATTGGTTTTTAATTGTTCTTCTTCATCGTCATTATTCTCACTATTAATAAAATCAAAATTAATTTTTGAAGCTTCTCTTCTAGCTTTATAAAATGCAAAAATAAATCTATAGGAGTAAACAAAGATAGCCTGCACTCCACCAATAAGATCTTTTAATTCAATGTCAGTCATATAGAGTACGGATATGATTAATCCAAATAATAAAACTACATGAGTCATCTCTGCAGCAAGAAGATTATTCAATGGATAAACAATAAATGCTGAAATAAAACCTCCAGATTTTTGTAGTGCAGATGAACCTACGCTGATTGACAATGGTTCAGCGTGTATATAAAAGTGAAATAAGGCAGATGTAAATATTTGAACCCACAATGTGCCAACAAAAACTTTTTGAGTGTTAATAAAATCTTTATCTCTAATTAATATTGCAGATCCGTATATAAGAAGAAGTGGAAAAAGATAAACACCATAACCAAAGGACCATGTAATCAAATTATTAACAAACTCTCCAATTGGTCCCGCTTTACCAAAAGAAGATAGACCAATAAGAATAGCAAGTGAAAGCATGAAAATAGAAACGGTTTGATAGGATTTGAAAAATAGAGTCGTGAGAGATTTTGAACTCTTACCCAAGCTTTTAATGGAGCCCGGAACTTTTATTAAATTTTTTGGTTTAGACACCCGCTTACGCCCACTAACCCTTTCGCGAGTGGATGTCTTAACAGCCACGATATATTATACCATAAAATAATAGAAAAAAGCCTATTTTTCCTTTATTTTTTTGTAAAAACCCCTAATTTTATTGGCTAAATCAGTAGAAATATCAGTTATGGGAAGTAACGGTTCTCCTACGTCTTCCCAGCTTTCGGATAATATTTTTTTAATTGGACCTGGACTTGGTTCTTCAAAAAGTGCTTTAAAAAGATCTCTTAATTCATCATTTATTTTATCAGCCTTAGCAATGTCATTATCTTTTACTAATTCCATCATTTCATAAATTTCATTTCCAACAACATGAGAAGCAACCGAAACAACACCTTTTCCACCATTTTTCATAAAATCAATAGTTTCATTGTCATTACCTGAATAAATGTCAACTCTATCTTTTAAAGTTTCTAATTCTTTTTTAGAAAATTCAAAATTTCCCACAGCATCCTTGATTGAATGTATCCCAATATCATCTACAAGTGAAACTAGTGTTTCTAATTCAATTAAGGTACTTGTTCGACCTGGAATATTGTAAGCCATAATTGGAAGATTTGTTGATTTTGAAACTTCTTCAAAATGTTTAAGAATTCCTAGTTGTGACGGTTTTGAATAATATGGGGTAACGATCATGATCCCATCAACGCCAATTGAATCTGCCATTTTTGTAATTTCTACAGTCTCAGAAGTTGAATAGGTTCCAGTGCCAGCAATAATATTGGCTTTGTTCCCTACGGAATCAATTGCTGTTGAATAAATTATCTCTCTGTCTTTGACTGTAAGATTGGGTGATTCTCCTGTAGTTCCTGTCAATACAAGGCCATCAGATTTATCATGAACAAGTTTTCTACAAAGTCTCCAAAAGGTATCTGTATTTAAGACACCATTATTGTCAAAAGGTGTAATTGATGCTGTTAATAATTTTCCAAAATCTTTCATTAGAAGTCCATTGATTTATTTAACAATTCTTCAAGCCCATGAATAAAAGAATCTTGTTTTTCCATTTCTTGTAATACTAATTGAACACCTGATAAGTATGCTTTACGGTCAAATACTTTATGTTCAAAAATGAACTCTTCATAGTTATCAGAGAAAACAACTTCTTGTTCTGCAAGATATTCGTCAGATCTTAATGAGTATATATTTAACGAATTCTCATTAGATACTGCAAAATAATCCCCGCTTATTTCGGAAGATTGAATATTGTCTAATGAGTTGGCAAGATCTTTGGACGTTCCTGAAGGAGCATCTTCTTTGGCTTCATGATGTTTCTCAATTATGTGGACATTTGGAAATATACTGGTTAATTTTTGTGAGTAAATTTTTTGAATAGCTGCACCAATAGAAAAGTTTGGTATTAAGGCAATCCCCTTTTCTGTATTTCGTAATAAAGACAATGAGTCATCATCTACTCCAGATGAACCAATTATTATTTTTGAATTATTATTAATAAGTTTGGGAATGTTTTCATTAACTACTGACGATGGTGAAAATTCAAATATATAATCGCAATTAATGTCATCGTCAAAAGACAATGAACTATATTTTGATCCAGAGTTATTTGGATCAATAATGCCTATTACTTGAAAGCCTTCAAGTCCATCAACAAAATCAGAAACCATAGCTCCCATGTTTCCATTGCCCCCGACAACTACTACGGACTTGTTTGTAATTTCATTCAACTTGATATTCACCTTATACTTATATTGTCAGCCTTAATGATAATGATAAAAAATGGAATTTAAGAAAAAAACTTTAGAAACTCAAATAATTGAGATTTTTCAAAAAATTAGTCCGGCTATAACTCGCTTAATACAATCTGCTACGAATAATGACAAAATTGTACTTAATCTTGGTAAGACAAAAAGTAAAAATAAAAATGAAATAAATATAAATCCGTCTATATTAGTCAATTCAGTTTCTGACTCTGATTTAGAATTCAAAGAAGTCATTATAGGAACGGTGATCCATGAAGCGATACACTCCATGGAAGATTATAAATTTGATATAGATAAAGACTTATCTAAATTCAAAGATGAGACTGATGGGTTGACAGACATAGATGAAGTTCTTGAAGTTCTCTCAGGCCCATTTGGTAAATATATCTTTGAAATTTTAGTTCATTCATATGAAGAAGTTAAATTTGTAAATAACTTTAAAGGCTTAAAGTCAATTCTTGAAGACATCTATAAAGAATCAAGCATAAACATTAAAAACTTGAAACCTTTTAATACATTTTTAACTTTAATGTTTCATAATATTGCCGGTTATATTGAAGTTGACTTTCAAACATATCCTAAAAATATAAAAGAATCAGTTAGAGAAACTTTAGCTATTTTAAGTAATTTTTCTTATGACAGAGACCTTGTTGAAGATACTATCGAGATTACGATCCAAATTGCTGATATTTGCAGAAGGTACAATCTTTTACCTGATGTTGATAATCAAACATTAGGTGAAAGAAGAGAATCTATAGAAAAATTTGAAGATTCAGTCATAGATGATCTAAATAAAGTATTAATCCCTTCTAGTACGAATATAACTACAGGCAATACACTTGAAAAGTTTTTAGGTAGAAAAGGTAAAGAATCTGATGATGAAAAGTTGAATTTTATGGATGACCACGTTTCTAAAATTGGTACATCTACAACTGTATATCTCCCAAATGGAAAAGTATCAAAGCTTGTAAGTACTAATCTACCAAGATCGTTTAATAGTCTTTATAAAAATGGACTAGCTACATACAATTCTCTATTAGAAGATTGGGATCTTCCTGTATTTAAAGTCACTAATAAAATAAAACCATACTTTATTCATAACAAAAAAAGACTTCGAATAAGTGGTTATGACCAAGGAGACTTATCACCACATGTTCCACTTATGTTAGCTTCTGGTAGATACGAAAGAATGTTTGAACAAAAACAACGATTGTCAAATAAATCATATGCCGTTTCGTTATTAATAGATGGAAGTGGTTCAATGCTTGAAAAGGATAAAGGTGACTTTTATCCCTGGTCATTATCAGCAGCTTTGATCGGAGCAAGTTATTTAGCTCAAATATGTCACGAGTTAGATATTGATTTTGAAGTTGCAATTTTTAATAGGAGCTTTGCAGCTGATGAATTAGAAAACGAAGAGCTTTATATAAAAAGAAAAATGGCAGTATCGTCGATGTTAAACACTAATTATGGCTCTAACGCCGAATACTACTTCAACACAACAAATCATTATTTTATAAAAAGGTTTGATGATTCATGGAAAGGAAATTATGAAAAGTTTATAGGTTTAATTGAATTTTCAAGAAACCTAAGAGAGTCACTTGATAAATTAGATATCAAAGAAGAACACCCTCCAGCAAGCATGTTTGAAAGAGGAACTAACGTTGATGAAAGAAATATTATGTTTTCGACAAAACGTCTTTTAGAAAAAGGATCTAAAACAAAATTACTAGCAGTACTTTCAGATGGAATGACAAGGGGATCTTTAAACGATTTAAAAAGTTCAATAAATTATGCAACGAAAGTTGGTATTGATGTAATTGGTATCGGTATTGGTGAAAGGGGAACATGGAAAGAATATATTAACAAAACACAGATAAATGAACCTGAGGAACTAATTCATTCAATAGTAAACATCACAAAGGATATACTTATAAAGAATATTGAGGAATCTACAGGAGTAGCATAATGGCAGATCAAAATTTTAAAAATCCTAATGGTAAAGGAGATGTAACACTTAAAGAAGCGAAAGTAACAAAATCAATATCAGATTATGAATCTAGGTTAGAACGTATCCCAGATGTAGATAAAAATTACGTTGACTTTGGTATTCAATTTAAATTAGCTCAAATCATAGAAAGCAAAGAAAAAACTTTTAATAATGAAATTCCAATCCATATTGCTCTTAAGGGTCATATGGGTACGGGGAAAGATCATGACATTGAACAACTAGCTGCAAAATTGAAATATCCTTACTACCGCATTCCACTTTCTGGTGAAGTAAGAGATGTCACTTTACTCGGCTCAGTTCAATTATATGGTGATGGTGTAGGTGGAACTGATAGCAAATGGCAAGATGGTGAATTAACAAGAGCTTTAAGGGGACCATCAATTGTTAATTTATCAGAACTAAATGCCGCTGGACCAGAAGTACTATTTGCCTTGCACTCTTTGCTCGATCGACATAAAAAATTAGAGCTCCCTAATGGTGAGGTAATTGAGTTAAGAAATGATTCCTATATTTTTGGAACAATGAATCCAACAAGCCTTAGGGATTATGCAGGTACACAAACATTGAATAAGGCTTTTGCTGATAGATGGGTAATTTGGGATAAACCATTTCCTAATAAGGAACAGCTTGAATCAATTTTTAAAAAACGATATCCAAAATTACAAAAAGAATTTACCGACTTAATAATTAAATTAGCTATCGAAATAAACAACTCGTTTTTATCAGATGACATCAGTATCAATATTGAGACACCTATGAGTTTAAGAACAGTAGTTGAGAGAATTCCAGTAGGACTAGATCTATATAAAAACTCATCTGATCCTCTTTTTGAGACGTGGAATAATATGGTACTTCCCCATGTTAATCCAGAAGACTTAGATCATTACTCTACATTATGGAATACTGTTGTAAGAAATGGTCCTAATCTAAAACCTATTCTGTAATTAACTTTACTAAAGGTATGTCCCTGTCTGTTTTAGAACGATAAAGATTAAATGTAGGATATACAGCAGTTAACAAATTCCAATATTTTTCTTTATCACTACTTGGAACAATAGAAGGTTTTGCATCTTTGTATTTGCGATTAACAAAAATTTTAACTTTTTTATTATCTATGTTGTAAAACCAATCTGGTGTTTTGTCTCTACCGCCATAAGATGCAGCAACTAAATACCCTTCATCAATCTGAACATAAGTTAAAGGAGTTTTTCTTATTTTATTTGATTTTCTTCCAGTAGTTTCAAGAAGCAATATATTGTCCCCTATCAACTTTCGTCCAATTTTTGTTTGGTTAAATTTAATAACTTTTGTATGTAAAAATGTTATTGATTTGACTAACCAGGTAGGCCAGTATGAAAATGTTTTACCTAATATTTTCCAGATAAATTACTCCGGAGAGTCTTGATTCTTATTTTTAAATCCATCAATTTTGTTTTGAAAATCTTTTATTTTTTGATCTATATCTGACATTTCTAAATTTGTAATTTCTTCTTTAAGTCTATCGATTTGATCTTTAACAAACTTATTTTCATTAAATACATCATAAAAAACTTTTAACAAAATGCTTGAAATTAAAATTTTAAAGATTTTCTTCATATATAGATAATAAGAAGATTTAAGTTATAAATAAAGTATTTTATTTGTTCTTCTTATTGGGAAAAATATTTTTCACAATTAATATTAAATTGTGAAAGATTTATTGAGTAGTTTAGTAGCTGAGCAGCAACTTCTTGACCAATATCTGCAAAGCATACCTGTAAGAAATTGGAGTACTAAAACTACATTTAAAAACTGGAATATAACAAACCATGTAAGTTATTTGGCAGGCTTAGAAGATTTAGCGTTTAATGCAATGAAGGGCAAAGGAACAGAGTTTAATAGATTTAGAGGTCCTAGCGGTCTTGGGAAATTTGAAAAAGAATGCATTAAAAAAGGTAACGAAATGCGTCCTCAAGATGTTATTGAATGGTGGAGATTATCTAGAGCTAAAGTTGTTGAAAATTTAGCTAAAGGTTCTGCTGGAAAAAAAATTAAATGGTGGAATAAAGAATTAGACTATCAAACATTTGCATCATCAAAACTTGCTGAAACATGGGCCCATGGACTAGATATCTACGACAGTATGAAGAAAGATTATGAAGATACTGTGAGAATTGAACACGTAGCTTTATTTGGTTGGCTTAACGCAGAATATACAAGTAAAGAAAATAAACTAAAACATAAAGATTTAAGAATTGAATTAATAGGTCCTGAATATAGAGCTTGGCAATTTGGAAACGAGAAATCTGAAAATAGCATAAAGGGAAATGCAAGCGATTGGTGTAGAGTCGTTACCGGACGAACAGGTAAAGGATTTAAACCTACCCTCACTACAGAAGGTGACTATGCTAAAAAATTTATTAAACTCCAACACGCAAAAATATAATTTATGATGATTCTCGGTGTTGTACACCTTAAATCATTACCTGGTTCATCATCTAACAAATTGAATCTTGATGAAATTACGGAATTAGCTCAAAGTGATATCGATAATCTTACAAAAGCTGGAGTAAGTGGAATTATTATTGAAAATTTTGGAGATGTACCTTTTGTTAAAAATGATGTATCAAAACGCACTGTTGCAAGTTTTACATCTGTAATACAAAATCTAAATATTGATTCAAAATTGAAGATAGGTATCAATGTTTTAAGAAATGATGGAATTGCAGCATTATCTATAGCTGAAGCAACAAATGCAGACTTTGTAAGAATAAATGTTTTGAATAATGTAATGATGTTTACAGATCAGGGAATAATTGAGGGTGAAGCAAACCAAATTGCAGAATTCAATCAAAGTTTAAATAAAGATATAGAGATTTTTGCAGATGTCTTTGTTAAACATGCTGTACCACCAGAAGGATCAAAGATTGAAAACCATGCTGAAGAATTAATCAACCGTGCAGGAGCAGATGTTGTAATAGTGACCGGTGATGGCACAGGACATGAAATTGATATTGATGATTTAAATAAAGTCAGAGATATTGTTCCATCTGGTAAATTAGCAATTGGCTCTGGTGTAGATGAAACAAACATTGATAAATATAAAGATATTGCAGATATATTAATTATTGGAACAAGTTTTAAGTTAGACAATAATGTGGAAAATCCAGTCGATTTTGAAAAAACGAAGAAAATAATTGAACAAATAAATTAATTTTTAATAAATCTCTAAAATATCAAATTGGTTACTATCATCTCTATTTGAATGGAAGCCATACTAAATCCAGCAATTATCTTATTTTTAACGGGTATAGCAATTGGACAAATATTTAAAGACACATTACCTGAATTTCTATCTAAATACTTAGGATATTATTTATTAGTTTCACTAGGACTAAAAGGTGGAATTAGCTTAAGAGAAAATGGATTTACTTCAGAAGTTACAAATGTATTAACGCTTGGTGTATTTTTTGCATTATTGATACCTTTAATTGCATATTTTTATTTAAAAAATATTTTAGATATAGATGATGCTGCTGCACTAGCAGGTACTTATGGATCAGTGAGTGCCATAACATTTGTTACAGCAATTACGTATCTTTCTTCAAGTTCACAAGAATTTGATAACTTTATGTCAGCAGTACTTGTAGTGATGGAGTTTCCAGCAATATTTATGGCCCTTTATTTGGTGACAAAAAATAAAAATAAAAAACAAAATAACTTAGAAATAATAAAAAATGCTTTTTTAGAAATACCAAACATATTATTAATAACTTCACTTTTTGTTGGAATAATTTTCCAACATCAATTAGCTGGTAATATTGATTTTTTTATAATTACCATGTTTGACTATGTTTTATATTTGTTTTTATTTGTTATGGGAACTCGTGTTGCAAAAAGAATACTAGAAATAAAAGAAAAAGGTATAAATCTAATTTTATTCGCTTTAGTAACTCCCCTAATAGGATCTATCCTTGCATTATTTGCATCAAATTTATTTTTGCTGACAGTCGGAAATGCAACATTGCTTATGGTTTTAACTGCAAGTGCAAGTTACATAGCAGTACCTGCTGTAGTAAAAGATGCAATTCCTGATGCAAATCCAGCAATATATCTTGGATTGAGTTTAGGTGTTACTTTTCCATTTAATATAATTATCGGTATTCCTCTATATAACGAATTAGCAAAATATTTTATAGGTTAATTAAACTTAAAAAGATAAATATGTATGTTCGTAAATATAAAGTAAATAGAGAAATTGTTCATTATGTAAAGTTTGAGAAAGATACTTTATTGCTTGAATCGCTCACTGAATATGCAGTCTCGAATAAAATAAAAACAGCTGAAATATCATTCATTGGTGCTGTTCAAAATTTAAATGTACTCTACTTCAATCAGGATTCGAAACATTATGAAGAACACACATTTGATGGTGGCTTTGAAGTTTTAAGTGGACTTGGAAATATAACTTTATTTAACGACAAACCGTTAGTTCATATTCACATATCTGTATCTGACAAAGATGGAAATGCTTTTGGTGGCCATCTAACTGAAGGATCAAAAATATGGTTAATTGAGGCAATAATAAAAGAACCAACATTCATCAAAAGATTCTTTATTAAACGATCTTACGATAAAGAGTTAAATTTAAATGTATGGAGTGATTAGGATAGCGAATTTCCGTTAATACTGAATCCACCATCTACCGTTAAAATTTCACCAGTAATCCAGCTTGCATCGTCAGAGCATAAGAAATAAACCGCTTCAGCAATATCTTCCGGCTCTCCTAATTTTTGTAGCAAATGTAAATTTTTGGAATATTCTTCATTTTCCCATAAAAGTTGAGATAATTTAGTTCGCACTATAGCTGGAGCAACACCATTCACCCTAATGTCAGGAGCAAGTTCATAAGCAAGCTGTTTAGTCATATAAATTAATGCAGCCTTAGAAATATTATATGCTCCCATTAAGTCTGAGGGAAAATAACCTGCTACTGAACAGATATTTAAAATTGCTGTGCTTAACTCATTCTTATAAGCTGCTCTAGCCCATAACAATGGGCCTTTCTGGTTAACAGCCCATGTTTTCTCAAGCGCTCCCATGTCTACATCCATAAGATTTCCACCAGCTGGATTGGTTCCAGCATTATTAACCAATATGTCTAATGATCCAAATTTTTCATTAATTTCCTTACATGTTTTATCTGCTGCTTCTTCATCATCAGCTTTAGCCATAATCGTATGAAAATTTTCATTGTTAACTGTTTGATTTAATTCCTCAAGAGTATCTGGTTTTCGTCCAGTTACAATAACATTAGAATCACCATCATCTAAATATTTTTGAGCAATAGATAAACCTATTCCTCTAGTTCCGCCTGTGATCAGTACCGTTTTCATAGGTTAATTATACCCATAAAACAGATACCAGTTACAGTAAATGAGTTATGAAAAATTTTGAAAAATATTCATTTTTATTATCCAAAAATAAAGATTTTCAGAAACTATTTTATGCAAAATTTATAACTTACATGGGTGACTGGTTCTTAACAGTACCATTACTAAGTATTATTTATGAAATTACAAATAGTCCATTAGTCACATCTGTAGTATTAGTAGTACAGAGTGCTCCGTATGTCATACTAGGTAGCTTTGGTGGTTTTTTAGCAGATAAATTTGATAGAAAAGTAGTAATTTCAATTTCAGAATTTTTATCTGGATGCGCTGTGTTGTTAATAATGTATTCAGTCTCAACGGAAAATGTAGTTTACATTCTTTTATCATTTTCACTTTTAGGTGTTGTTAACTGTGCATACATGCCAGCTTCTGATGCTGCATTACCAAACGTAGTAAGTAGAGATCAGTTACCAGAAGCAAATGTATTAAATTTTTCAACATGGGGAATAGCAGCTGGATTAGGGGCAGGATTAGGTGGTTTTTTATCAGAATTTTTATCAAGAAACCAATTGTTTACAATAAACTTTTTATCGTTCATGTTTTCTGCTTTTTTAGTTTTTATGATCAAAACTAATTTAAGTGAAAATTTATCAAATTCGACAAATGATAAAAAAGTTAAATTTAAAGATGGTCTAAATTTTGTATTATCTGATAAGAAAATATTCTATTTAACAATTACTAAAGGTATGTTTGGAATTTCAGCAGCTGGATTGCTTTCATTATTTACAATTCTTTCTTTAGAAATTTATGATACTGGTGACTTGGGCGCTGGACTCATGTGGAGTGCAAGAGGTATTGGAGCATTTATAGGGCCAGTAATGTTTCGATATTTCTTTGGAAAAACTGATCAAAAACTTCTATCAACTATAGGTCCTTGTATTATGATTTGGGGAATTTTTTATTTCCTTATTCCTTTCTCTCCTACATTATATGTGACATCAATACTTCTAGTTTTAGCTCATTGTGGTGGCGGAGCTCAATGGGCATTTTCGTCTTATGGAATACAAATATTAACACCAGATAACATACGCGGAAGAATTGCAGGTTTGGATTATTCTTTTTATTTTTTCATGTTTACTAATTCAAATCTAATTATTGGCTATTTAGCTACAAAATATGATGTGATGACTTTATTTACAATATTTCCTGCCTTAGGTTTTAGTGTTGGTTTCTTTTGGTACTTAAGAACTAGATCTTTTTGGAAAACAATTAATAACTAATTTACTTCGGGAATATCTAACAATTTTGTTGTATATGCTGCTGACTTTCTATCAGCTCTCATTTTCCAATTTTTTTGAATTCCTTGTGCTCCCATAAAAATGGTTCCGTTCCCAAACCTGTCATTTAAGTGATCTAAAGATCCCATAAGAATATCTGATTGTTCATAGTTCTCCCTCTCATGAAAGCTAAATTGTTCATTCCTGGCATCAGAAATATTTAATAGAATAACTCCTATTTTTTGATACTCATAATTTGGGAGAAATAATCTATTCGTTAATCTCTTTGCTTCTTTGATTATCTTTGAAGTGTTACTGGTTGGAATTGTAAAAAATGAGCTCATCCCATTACTGTATTTTTTATCAATATCTATGAATGGACTAGTTCTTAAAAATACATGAATTCCTCCAGCTCTTGAGTGTTGATCTCGTAATTTTTCACATGCTCTTGCAACATATGTTGATACAGCTTCTTCAAGTTCATATACTTTTGTAACTTTTTTTCCAAAAGATTTTGATGAGATTATGTTTTTTTTATTTTTAACTTCTTCAATTTGCATGCACGATATTCCATTTAGTTCCTGGTATATCCTCTCTCCCACAATGCTAAGTGTTTTTCGTATCTGTCTTGGGTCTCCTGTTGAAAGCTCATACGCAGAGTTAATCCCAATCGTTCTCAGCCTTCTACCCCACCTTGTTGAGATTCCCCAGATATCTTCAAGTTCTAAATTTTTTAGGACTCTAATTCTCTCTGACTCTTCTCGTATATCAAAAACATTCGATTCTTCATATTTTTTAGCTTGCCTGTTTGCAGCTTTTGCTAATGTTTTTGATGGTCCTATACCTATAGAAATCGGTATTCCCGTCCATTGTTTTATTAGCCTTCGTATCTCATTCGCTGTCTCTTCTAGATCACAATAATAGAATTTACTTATATCTAAAAAGGCTTCGTCTATTGAGTAAATCTCAATATCTCCAACCATTGAACGAAGAGATGTCATCACTCTCGCTGACATATCTCCATAAAATGTGTAATTTGATGAAAATACGTGGACATTGTTTTTCTTTATTAATTGTTCATATTTGAATAGTGGAGCGCCCATCGGAATACCTAGTGCTTTTGCTTCGTTTGATCGAGCCACAATGCACCCATCATTATTAGAGAGAACGACAATTGGTTCTCCTTCAAGTTTTGGATTAAACACTCGTTCACATGATGCATAGAAGTTGTTACAGTCGACTAGGGCAAAAATTTTATCGTTCATTTCTTTATTTATTCCTTTGAATACTGTACACTATTCTAAGATAAAAGAAAGACATTTTTATGACAAAAGGTGGAGCAAGAAAAGGCGCTGGTAGACCAAAAGGGCAAGGAAAGTACGGAGAGTCAACCAAAGCCATAAGAGTTCCTGAAAGTAAAGTTAAGTATATTTCAGAGATAGTCAGTAAAGGTCTTTATGAAATTCCCTTGTACACCGAAAGGGTTGCAGCAGGTTTTCCATCCCCTGCCGATGATTATTTAGAGGATAAAATTGACCTTAACCAATATCTGGTAAAACACCCTGCATCAACCTTTTTGGTTCGTGCATCAGGTAATTCAATGATAAATGCAGGAATATTTCCAAATGATATTTTGGTAGTTGATAAAAGTGTAAAAGCAGAGAGTGGGAATGTTGTGATTGCAATAATTGATGGTGAATTGACTGTAAAAAGATACATCAAAAAAAGATCGTCAGTCATCTTACAACCAGAAAATGAAGACTACGAACCAATCGAGTTGAATGGAAAAAGTGAAGCCCAAATATGGGGTGTAGTCACTAGTGTGATTCATGATCTCTAGTCAGGAATCGAGATTAAAGTTATATATTCCTTTTGCCATAAGAGAAGGTTCTTGCTCTGCTAATTTCAGATAAATTTGTTTCTTAATGTCTGAGAAAAAATTAGAATTTACGCTTGAAGCTGCATCAACAATTACAGAAGCTTCTTTGTACTTTTCAGATTTAACCAAGGATTCTAAAAACTTTAATAAACTTTCCTCATTGCCTGCCATGTCTATGTAAGTTCTGCCAATATCCTCAAGTTTTGGAGGTTTGAGTTCGGATGGTATTCCAGAATACCAACCGCCATACTGTCTCCAAACAGAATTAATTAAAAATGAAAAATCATCATATGTAGATATGAGGTATGGCTTTAAATATTTGTCTGGAAAGACAACCTCTGATTGAATCTCACGTAATGTATAACCTTTGTTCATTAGGTTAAGTACATTTTCCTCAATCCACAATAAACAACCACTAGTATCTAAAAGCATTTCTTTTATCGTCTTTTTCCCTTTAATTAAAGGTCCGTGTCCAGGAAATAAATATTCAGCATTATATTCTGACATTTTCTTTAAGACTTCACCCCAAAATCCAACATACCTTTGTGCTTTTGACGGATTCCCAGCATTTGGTAAAGACCAAATGAAAAAATCACCAGTAAACAGTGCATCTTCTTTATTGGAATATATATATGTTGCATCATCAGTTTCCCCCTTACCATGCGTAAGTGTCAAAATAGAATCGTTAAATTCAATCTCATATTCATCACTATAAGTAATGTCTGGATAGACAAAATCATTTGGAAATACTGGAGAAGGCAATCCAAACTGTCTTTGATTTATGATTCCGTTGTAACCTGTAGTCTTTTTGTACCTATCAAACCTTTTTGTTACGTTTTTATGTGCAATAACATTTGTTTCACCCTCAAATGAATTTGTAATATATTCAGTACCAGTGACATGATCAACATGACCATGGGTATAGATTACATAATCAATACTTGAAATACCCCATTCTTTTAATTTTTCAACAACTTGAATAGAGGACACTCCCATACCAGTGTCAATTAATAGGCCTCTTGAACCATTTTTGAAAACGGCTATATTTCCAAAATTCTTAATAAATGCCAGATTCTTTGAAACTTCATATAATTCAACATTAAATCCTTGTTCTATGCTTACTTGATTATCTAATGTTGACTTTTTAAGGTATTCCTCTGAAAGTTCTATAGGATTATATTTTTTATCTGTACTCACAGACAGTGGTCCTTCTCTGGGTATCTAATGTTTTTATTTCTTCAGCTGTATTTACGAGTAATCTCCAAAAAACTGTTCCTTTATTTGTAGTATTAATTGTGTTCAAAGAACTATTCATATTTTCTTTATTTGTTATTAACAACTCGTATTTATCTGCATCAATTTCTAAATTATTTATTTTAAAAGCAACGTTTGTATTGTTGTTATGAACGTGAACAACCCAGTACCTGTCATCTTCTGGAACTGGCATTGAAACATATAAGTCACCATTTGATAAATCATATCTGCACATTGTGTAAATAAAATCATAATTCGGCATTCTTGCAGCTGATCTT
>JBJKUD010000029.1:0-25349 GCA_045563315.1 Candidatus Actinomarina sp.
ATTAGTTGGATCGAAAGAGGCATATTATTATCAGATAATCCTGTTGGAATGCTTATTGCTGGAAGGCCTGCTAGGTTTGCTGGAATTGTGCATAAATCAGATAGATACATCTCAAGAGGATTCTCTGTTTTTTCTCCAAATTTAAATGCTGGTGATGGAGTAGTTGGTGAAATTAAAAAATCAAAATCATCGAAAGCTTTTTCAAAATCTGAAATTATTTTTGATCTAACTTTTAATGCTCTTCCATAATATTCGTCAAAATAACCAGCAGATAATGCATATGTTCCGAGTAATATTCTTTTCTTTACTTCTTCACCAAAACCTACGGCACGAGTTTTATTCATCATTTCATAACTACCTGTAGCTTGTTCTCTTAAACCAAAACGTACTCCATCAAATCTCGACAAATTTGCAGAACATTCAGCTGGAGCTATTAAATAGTAAACACTTAAAGCCATTTCAGTTAGTGGTAATGAGATTTCTTCAACTTCATGTCCATTATTTTCTAAAAGCTGAGTTACTTTATTTACTTCATGTTGTGAATCTTTTGAAACACCTTCTTGCATTAATTCTTTAATTATTCCTATTTTTAATTTTTTATTTTTAAGTTCTGTATATTCAGGTTTAATAGATGTTGCATCTTTAGGATCATAACCCTGAATGTTATCAAATATAATTCTTGCATCATCTACAGTATTTGTGATTGGACCTATTTGATCAAGTGACGAAGCAAATGCAATTAATCCAAATCTTGAAACCGTTCCGTAAGTTGGTTTAAAGCCAACTACACCACAAAATGAAGCAGGTTGTCTAATTGATCCACCTGTATCACTTCCTAAAGAAGCTACAGCTGAACCAGCAGAAACTACAGCCGCAGATCCTCCTGAGGAACCTCCAGGTACATAATCTGGATTCCAAGGATTTTTTGTAGGGCCATATGCTGAATTCTCAGTTGATGAGCCCATAGCAAATTCATCAAGATTTGTCTTTCCTGTAAATGTTGAACCGGTTTCTTTAAGCATTTCAATTACTGTCGCATTGTATGGAGATACATAATTAGATAACATTTTTGAAGAACAAGTTGTTTTATATCCATAAACATTAATGTTATCTTTTATAGCAATGGGAATTCCGTCTAGTTTTCCAAGACTCTCACCTTTTAGAAATCGCTCATCAGATTTTTTTGAATTTTCTAGACCTTCATCATAAAAAAGCTCCAAATGAGCATGCAAAATTGATTCACTTAAGGCAGCATTTTCATAAACCTGCTCAAATAATTCCGAAGGTTTCAACTCTTTATCTAAAAATAAATTATGTATTTTTGATATTGAAGGTATGTTTTTATTCATTATTGATTACTCAATTGAAGGAGGAACAACAAAATGTCCATCTTTCGTTTCAGGAGAGTTTTTCATTGCATCTTCATGACTTAAAGATGTTGAAGATTCATCCTCTCTTAGCTCTAGAGTCTTACTTAAAGGATGAATATCAATTTTTTCATCTTTTACATTAATATTTTTTAAAGCATCAACGTGTTCAAGGACAAGCTCCAAATCCTTTTGAAGTTTTTGTTTTTCTTCTTCTTCTAAATGAATAGATGCAAGATTGGATATATCGTCTATGTTAAAATCTTTATTCATTAAGTACTTTCAAGAAATTTTTTTAGTATCTCATAGGATTGTAATATTTCATTTTTATTAACAAATTCATCGGAGGTATGAGCTAATAAAGGATCACCAGGACCGAAATTAAGAGCTGGAATCCCCTCATCTGTAAATCTTGCAACGTCTGTCCAACCCTGTTTTGGGGTAACTTCAAGCCCGGTTTTAGTAATAAATTCAGATATTATTTCTGAGTTTTTATTAGGAAGGGCTCCAGTGGCTATATTTTTAACTGTTACATCACCAAATTGTTCCAGTTCTGTTTTAATATAATTTTCTGCATCATCTGAAGAAAATGTGGGAACAAATCTAAAATTTACATTCATTGAGATTTTTGGTGGTGTTACATTGTTAGCAACACCTCCTTGGATTCTTGTAACAGTCACAACCTGTTTGTAGATTAATCCATCAATATCAAAGTCTTTAATTTCATTTTCTGAAAGATAATCTGATACTTTGCTTAATTTAAAAAAAGGATTTTCACCCATCCAAGGCCTCGCAGAGTGGCTAGAAATACCAACAAGATCTAAATTTGCATTTAATGATCCATTGCAACCTAATTGACATTCCAAGCTGCTTGGTTCCATCACTATCGCAAGTTCTAATGAAAAATCTTTTTTTAAAATATCCATCAAGAAATTAAGACCATTTTGTTCAGATGATCCTTCTTCAGCAGTATAAAAAACACCTATTACATTTTTATTTTTGTCAAGGAGGGTTTTCATCATAACTGCAACTCCAGCTTTCATGTCAACAGAACCTCTTCCGTAAATATTTTCATCATCGGTGATTACCTTTTGATTTTCGTCAATTGGGACAGTATCTAAATGTCCAACTAAAGCAATTTGTGGATTTGAATTAGGTGTGGAAACAATTAGTCCTCCCTCATTTCTAAATATTTCACCATCGTATCCTTCATCAGTTAGATACTTTTCAATGAAATTTATCACTTCATTTTCATTTCCAGTTACAGATTCAATATCAATTAATTTTTGAGTTAATTCGTTTAGATTCAAACGTCTACTCCAAATGTCCTAAGTGCATCATTCAGTGAAGTCTTTTCATTTGTTGATTCTTTTCTTTTTCCAATTATTAATGCACATTGGACATCATATTCTCCACTCGGAAATGTTTTTGGTCTCGTGCCAGGAATTACAACAGAATTTTCTGGAACGACCCCCTTATATTCGATTGGTTCTTTGCCCGATACATCAATAATTGGTGTTGAAGATGTGATAGTAACATTAGCACCGATTACAGCACCTTTTCCAATTCTGACCCCTTCGACAATAATTGCTCTTGAACCTATGAAGGCTCCATCCTCAATTATTACTGGCATGGCTGATGGAGGTTCTAATACGCCACCAATACCCACACCGCCTGATAAATGTACATTTTTTCCTATGTATGCACATGACCCAACTGTTGCCCAGGTATCGACCATTGTTCCTGAACTAACATAAGCACCTATATTTACAAAACCAGGCATGACTACAACACCGGGCTCACAGAATGCTCCATATCTTACAATGCCAGGAGGAACAACTCTAATTTTTAAACTTTCATAGTTTTTTTTGGGTTCAAGTTTATCAAAATAGATTACATCCCCTGACTCGATTACTTTTAAGTTTTGGATCGAAAAGTAAAAAGAAATAGATTTTTTAACCCATTCATTAACTACCCACTCATTATCAATTTTCTCAACAACCCTTATTTCACCATTGTCTAGTTTTTGAACTATTTCTTTAATTAGATCAATATCATCTTGAGTAATATTGTCTAGGTCAATATTTTCAACTCTATTTTCAAATTTTTCAATATTCATATTGGTCTCTTTTTAGTTATTAGATAGTATTTTAATGTATGAATAAGAACACTTACAGATTTATTATTCTTTTATTAACAGGACTGTTAATTTTCGTTATTTATTACGGAGTTACATTTTCAATCAATAATTCAGAAGTTGTTGACTTACCTGAAGTGGTTGAAGAAATATACCCATTACCAAATGATCAGGTGCCACAACAATCAAGTATTAGAGTTGATTTACCTGTAGGTTACGAAATTACATTAATAGTGGACAACTATATAATTCCAGAGTCAGAGATACTTTTTCAAGACGCTATTGGTATGTTTACTTGGCGTCCAGGACCAAATAAATCTTTTGAATCTTGGATAGCAGGAAAACATACTGTAACGATACAGTGGTCAAAAGTAACTGGCCTTCCCGATGTGGGAGAATTCAGCTGGATTTTTTATACTTATTAATTAAATTTTTAAAATTCACTTCGTCTAACAAATTTATATTTAAGGAATTTGCTTTATCATATTTTGAACCAGGTTTGGACCCATATATTAGGTAATTTGTATTTTTTGAAACTGCGGTAGTTACAGTGCCTCCTAAATTTTCGATCAAATCGACAATTTCTTGTCTCGTATATGTCTCAAGTGTTCCAGTAATCACAAAAGTATTACCAGAAAGGAAACTTTTCGACGATCTATTTTTTTTATCAAATCTAAATCCACTGTCTTTTAATGTCTCTATAAGATCAATATTGTTTTTGTTAGATTTCCACTCATAAATAGATTCTGAAACACTTTTTGAAATGCCATGTATATTTTCTATTTTGTCCCTCTCAGCATTTAAAATACCATCGATTGAATTGAAGTTTTTTATTAATGTCTGTGCAGTTCTTTTACCAACAAATCTTATCCCTAATGCAGTAAGTAAACTTTCTGGAGATGTTTCTACTGATTTTTTTATTGCAGAAAGTAAGTTTGTTGTTTTTTTCTCTTCCCATGATGGTAAATCAATTAAATCATTAAATTCTAATTTGTAAAGATCTCCGATACCTTTTATCAGTTTTTTTTCTAATAAAGTATCGACCGTTTCTTTACCAAGCCCATCTATATCAAGACCAGATTTAGAACCAAAAAAAATAATAGACTCTTTTTGAGCTATCTTACAAGATAATTTTTTTTTGCATCGTGGTACTTTTTCATCTTCAAAAAATTCAATAATTGACTCACCACAGGGACATTCTTTAGGTAATTCCCACATATCTTGATTTCCGTCTCTTCTTTCCTTAATAGGTGCAACAACTTCTGGAATAACATCACCCGCTCTTCTTACTATTACATGATCATTAATACGTAAATCTTTTCTTTTTATTTCATCTGGGTTATGAAGTGTGGCAGATGAAACCCTTGCCCCTCCAACTATCACTGGTTCCAACACGGCTACTGGAGTAATAGCACCAGTTCTACCAGTTTGTAATCTTATGTCTTTTAATACTGTTGTTTGTTCTTCAGATGGAAATTTGAAGGCTACTGCCCATCTTGGAGACTTTGAAGTAAAGCCTAATTCGTCTTGAGTTTGTAATGAATCTACTTTTAAAACAGCACCATCTATCTGATATAGGTATTTGTTCCTTGACTCTTTTATCACATCTATATTTTTCTCAATTTCTTCTTGAGAATTAGATATTTTAATTTCATTTGTCTCAAATCCAAGTGCTCTCATGTAATCATTATTTTTTGAATGTAATTGGTCTTGCGTTTCCTCATCATGATAAATTAATTGATATGCCAAAAGTCTTAAATCCCTTGTTGAGGTAATTGAAGCATCTTTCTGGCGTAATGATCCAGCAGCTGCATTCCTTGAATTTATAAAAATATTAGTGCCTTCTTTTCTAATTCTTTTTAAATTATTCTTTTCATCCTCAGATAAATCACCTTTAATTTTTTCTTTTAATAAATCTAAAGTTTCTGAATCCACTTTTCTTTGCTTATTTAGATTATTAAAACTATCTTTAGGCATGTAAACTTCACCTCTGATTTCAATTGTGCCTTTTACATTTTCTTTGAGCCTCAATGGTATATTTCTTATAGTTTTGACATTATGAGTAACATCTTCCCCAACAACTCCATCACCTCTCGTAAGTCCCCTTTTTAAAAGGCTGTCTTGATAAATGAGGGAAATAGCTAGACCATCAATTTTTGGTTCAATGGTAACTGGAAATATTGTTGAATCTGTTATTTTTTCTAATCGCTCAAACCACTTTTTTAGCTCTATGCTGTTTTCTATATTATCCAAACTATACATTCTGCCTTGATGCTCAACTGATTCAAAAGCATCACTTGGAGTTTCTGTTACTCGTTGAGTTGGTGAGTCCTCCATTAACAATTCTGGATTATCTTCTTCAATTTTTTTTAGAGAATTAAATAATTTATCGTACTCCCCATCTGACATTATTGGATTATTTAAAACATAATACGCGTGTTCTGCTTGAGACAATTGTTCTATGAGCCCTTTTACCTCGTTCGAATTCATTAAGCAGACTCCATTAATTTAGAACTTATTCTTCCTCCACCTATTACCTTTGTTCCACTATAGAGAACACCAAACTGACCCGGTGCGACACTTGAAGCTGGCTCTATAAGTTCAACAAGCAATTCATTATCAGATACTTTGCTAATTTTACAATTCAGATCCTCTGAGTTATATCTTGTCTGGATGCTTAAATTATCATATTCAATATCTTTAACCATTGAGACGTCTTCAATGATAAAGGATTCAACTAAGAGATCTTTTTGCTCACCAATTGTTACATTTTTATTTTGTACGTTTATTTTTGTTACATATCTAGGTGTAACTTGTCCCCCAGGAAGACCTTTTCTTTGACCAACTGTAAAATGATGAATCCCATTGTGATTGCCAACTTTGTTACCATCAACATCAAAAATTTCACCTGCTGATGTAAGGTCTATTCTTTTTTCTACAAATGATCTGTAATCTTTCTTTCCAACAAAACATATATCTTGACTGTCTTTTTTGAATGCTGTTTTAAGACCAAGACGCGCAGCAATTTGTCTAACTTCTGGCTTAGTAATTTCACCTAATGGAAATAATATGTTTTCTAGATCATCTGATTTCAGCATATGTAATACATAAGATTGGTCTTTATCAAGATAATCTGCTTTATGTAATTCATAAAAATTCTCATTTTTAATTATTTTTGCATAGTGACCTGTTGCTACTTTTTCACAGTTAAGCTTTTTTGCTTGATTTAGAAAATGATCAAACTTTACAGATCTATTACATTCAACACAAGGATTCGGTGTAAGACCCTGTGCATACATATCAATAAAATTATCAACAACATTTTTTGAAAAAGATTCTGTGTAGTCCAATACATAATATGGAATATCTAACTTTGAGGCAACTTTCCTTGCATCTTCACTGTCGGATGCAGTACAACATCCTGTTTCAGGCATTTCTCCTTCAGGTCCCTCCCAAAGTTTCATTGTTACTCCAATGACTTCATGACCTTGTTCTTTTAAAAGTGCAGCTACAACAGAAGAATCTACACCGCCACTCATTGCTACTAATATTCTCATTTCATACCCTGAACCGCATCAATAACAATATCTGCTGCTTTAGAACCATCACCTTTTTGGTTTGACCAACCAAAGCTGAATCTTAAATGATTGTTTATAAATTTTTGATCTATATTCATAGCTTCTAGAACGTGAGAAGGTTTTTGAGCACCACTTGCACAAGCAGAACCTCTCGAGACACCAAGCCCATTTAAATCTAGCTCTATTAAAAGTACTTCAGAACTTATATCAGCAAATTGGATATTGCTTATATGTGGAAGCCTATCAATGGAGTCTCCAATAATTGCAACTTCTAATGAGTTTTTTAATTTATCTTCGAAAATTTCTCTTTCTTCTTTCATCATTCCTACTTCATCATCAAATTTATTTTGCTGTTCCTCTAATGCTGCTGCAAAAGCAGCTATACCTGGCACATCGACTGTACCAGCCCTTCGTTCAAGCTCTTGTTTACCTCCATGCAAAAAACTGGGTAATTTATATTTATTGTTAACGAACATTGCTCCAACACCCTTAGGACCTCCAATTTTGTGAGCTGATATGGCTGCACTTTCAATACCAGAGTTGTGAAAGTTAATATTTTCTGAAATTATTCCTTGAACAACGTCTGAGTGAAATAATGTAGATTCATTGCGTGATTTGATAGCTTTAGATATTTTATTTATTGGCTGTATGACTCCAGTTTCGTTATTTCCCCACATTAACGAGGCAACAATTGTTTTCTCATTTATATGATTCAAGAACTCATCTACTTCGACTAATCCTTCTTTGTTTGATTTTGCATAATTTACATCGTGACCAAGTGATGAAACCCATTCTGCAGATGCAAGAACAGCCTCATGTTCAATATTTGAGGTCACAAGGTTCTCATCAGATTTAGTAGAGCTAAACAGTGATTTTATTGTCCAATTGTCAGCTTCTGTTCCGCCACTTGTGAATATAATTTCTCCAGGTGCTACATCAAGCAATGAAGCAATTTTTTCTCTTGAATCTTCTAATAAATTTTTTGAATCTCTAGATAATTTGTGACCTCCTGAAGAATTAGCAAACCCAAAGCTCTCTGCATTTACATACTCTGCAATAGATGCTTTACGCATCGGGGTCGATGCTGCATGGTCTAAATATAAATAGTCTTTATTTTTCATACTCAATTATTTTAGTGAGGAACTATTATTGTAAAACACACAATGAGTAAAACAATTACAGTAGAAACGATCATAAATGCCCCGTTAGAAGAGGTATGGTATGAGGTTTCAAAAATTGAAAACCATTCAAATTGGATGAAAGACGCTGTAAATATTGACTTTCAAAGCACTTCTCGATCTGGAGTAGGCACAAAAATAAAAGTTCTTACGAAAATTGGACCTATAAAACTATATGATTACATGACTTTTACTAAATGGGATGATAAAAGTGCTATTGGTGTTGATCATGTAGGAATAGTAAAAGGAAAAGGTGAAATGCAATTTGAAAAGATTAGTGAAACATCAACAAAATTTAGATGGGCTGAAACTTTAAAATTTCCCCTTTATCTTGGTGGACCAATAGGAGAGTTCTTTGGAAAGCCAATTTTTAATTTTATATGGAAAGAAAACCTCAAAAATTTAAAAAAGGAAATAGAAAAATGAGAAAGATACTATTTTTAATAATTTTAAATATCTGTTTTATAGCTTGTTCAAATAATGAAGACTTGGAAGAGACAGAATCAAATACTTCGATAACTATAAATGAAGAAATAACATGGTCTCAAGGAATTGGAAATACGCCTGAGGAATTTGTTTCAAATTGGAATAAATTAATTAATTCAATTTCGAATGATGAAGATACTCTATTATTTTTTTCAATAAATCCTGATGGTGTCAATTGGGTTAGTGATGCTCAACAAACTCTTGTATATCAATTTGGAAAATCGACTGCAAAAGAAAACATTTTTGTTCTTAATTTAAATGTTGATAATAATTCAATCAGGTCAATTGAATTTTTTGCTCCTACAAGTAATAGTGAAATTACATCTCAACAAACAAAGTTATTTTTCTTAATGATCATCAGCATTTCGGATGATTCTCTTAATAAAGATGAAAGAGAAGAAATTTTGACTGAAATTGGGTTATACGAAGAAGTCAATGTTCCTTCTGAATATGGTGGAGTAACTCTTAAAAATCAAATTGAATATGAAATTGAGCCATTAGTTGTAAATAATCAATTAATTGGAATTAATTTTTATAGTCGAATACCTTTTGGCTAAAAATATTAGGTTGCAATAACTTGTTCAACACCTGGAACTTTATCAATAATTATTCTTTCAATTCCGCTTTTTAAAGTGGCAATTGATAAAGGGCATCCTTGACAGGCACCAAGCATTTCTATATTGACAATACCATCTTCAACAGAGGCTAACTTTATATCACCACCATCTGCTTGAACTGCAGGTCTAATATATTCAATGGTGTCATTCAAAATATCCAAATCAATATCAACCTTATCGGGTCTTTCCTTGAATGTTGGAAAATTTATGCCTTTGTCATTCATGGTTATCATTATATTCAATTATTGATCCTAACAAACTCAAAGAATTCACTATATCCTCATAGCCTCTATTAATATGATCAACACCGCTTATTGACGATATTCCATCAGCTTGTAATGCAGCAATAATAAGGCTTGCACCTGTTCTGATATCTGTAGCTTGTACAGGAGCTCCAGATAAATTATCTACTCCTTTTATCATTGCATGTTGCCATCCAGTCTGAATATTTGCACCCATTCTTTGAACTTCTGGTATCCATTGAAACCTTTGATCATAAACATTTTCAGTAAGTATCGATGTGCCTTCTGCCATAAGCAACGCGGAACCAAAAATAGGTTGCAAATCTGTGGCAACACCTGGAAAGGGCAAAGTAGCTATTTCTATAGAATTGATAGCATCTTGATACTCAATTGATATCGAAGATTCTTCAAATTCTACGATTGCTCCCATATCTTGAAACTTTTTTAATTCCATTGGCAAATGTTGTGGATTAACCCCACTTACTTTTCCAGAACCTTTAGTAGAAAAAATAGACGCTAAAAATGTCCCTGCTGCCACTCTATCTCCGACTACTTCGTGATCCGTTGGATTTAATTTCTTAACACCTTCAATTACTATTTCACTGGTGCCCTCGCCTGAAATATTTGCTCCCATTTTTTTTAGCATATTGACAATATCAACTATTTCAGGTTCTCTTGCTGCATTCTCAATTACTGTCTTTCCCTCAGCTAATACTGCAGCTAATAAAGTGTTCTCAGTTGCCCCTACAGAAGCATAAGGAAGGTTCACTTCAACACCTTTAAGCCCGTCCGATTTTCCAATTAAAACACCATGATCAAGCTCAAAGTTCGCTCCCATTTTTTCTAGAGCATCCAAGTGCATTTGGACAGGTCTAGGTCCAAGTTGGTCCCCTCCAGGAAAAGCAATTCTTGCCTCCCCTTGCCTAGCTAGTAATGGTCCAAGGATAATTATTGATGCTCTCATTTTTTGAACTATTTCATATGGAGCTTCTACCCCAATCTCTGATGGACAGGAAATTGATAAATTATTATTTGAAAATTCTGATTTAATACCAAGTACATCTAAAACTTCCTGCATGTAAGTCACATCAGCAATCAAAGGAACATTTTTAAGAACATACTCACCTTCACAAAGAATTGGAAGAATCATTTCTTTTAAAACGGCATTTTTTGCACCTTTTACTGCAATTTCACCACTTAATTTATGGTTACCTTCTATTGATATATGTTTTTCCACTATCATTGATATTACTTGAAGTTTAAAGTGTAACAATTTTTTTATGACTCAGGATATAAATATTCATTTAGAAGAAAATCACGAAAGTGCTTCAATCTATGTGGTAAATCAAATTAAAGATCTAATTGAAAAATCAGAAGGCAAATTTTCACTTGGATTGTCTGGTGGCGAAACTCCACGATTTGCATATTCAATGATGTCAGAAACTTTTGAAAACTTATCTCAAACAACCATTTGGACAGTCGATGACAGGTGGGTAGAAGCTAAGGATGAATTATCAAACCAAAATTTAATAAGTACCTACTTTGAACAAACGCAGGCAGAAATTTTAAAGTTCAACTACACCGGTAATAGCCCACAATTGGATGCCGAAATGTATGAAAAAAAAATTGAAGAAACCATTGATAGTTTCAATGTTGCAATTCTTGGACTAGGTCAAGATGGTCACATTGCATCCTTGTTTCCAAATTCAACAGCAATAATCAATAAAGAGTCACTTTATGTCGCTAATGAAGTAAATATAAAAACGAAATGGAGAGTGACAGCAACATTTGAATTACTCGGAAAAATAGATAAAATTTTTATTTTGGCAACTGGCGAAAACAAAAACGATATTCTTAAATCTGTGAATACTGATAATAATCTACCAATAAATACTCTAAAAAAATTTTCAAATAATATAGAAATTGTCACTGATCAAATAATCTAAAATATCCATCATCTAAACTTAAATTGGAGCCGCTTTTGTGTAAGTCTGAACCACTGACACTATCAACTACCCTGTTGGGGGTGGCTCCAAACTAATAAGGAATCTATGTTAAGCTTCAAGGCTTATGAATTTTAAAAATTTTTTATTAGCTCTTGTAACATCTTCAATTTGGGGATCATCATTTTTAATGATTAAGTATTCATTAGAAGAACTTAATCCATCAGATATAGCTATCTACAGAATTTTAATAGGAGCTTTATTCATAAATATATTTGTTAGGGCCAAAGAAAATATTGTAAAAACAGACCATCTAAAAATTTTTATAATTTCATTTTTCTGGATGGCTCTTCCTTTTTATATGTTTGGCATTGCTGAACAAACAATAACATCTTCATTAGCTGGTCTGATTAATGGTTCAACTCCAATTTTTGTTGCTTTTATTGCCGTTGTATTTTACAAATTAAAAGTAACAAAAATTCAAATTTTATATATTTTTACTGGTTTTATTGGAGTGGGGCTCATATCTTTAAGTGAAGGCATTAGTGATGTATCTTTTGATATCGGTTTTCTTTACGCATTAATTGCCTCAATATCATATGGAATCGCAGTAAATATGGTTGAGCCTTTAATAAAAAAATATGATTCATTAATTGTTATAAAATTCGTAATAAGATACGCATTCCTTCTCTCGCTTGTAATGTTAGGACCGACTGCATCATTTAAATTACCAACTGTTGAAGTTTCATTATTCCCAATGCTTATATTGGGAATTGGTGGTACTGGAATTGCGTTTTTGACATATTATAAATTGTTAGAGAGTGTTGGCAGAATATCTAGTTCATTTATTGTATATATGATTCCAATTTTTTCTATTTTCTTTGGTTATCAGTTTTTAAACGAGATAACTAATTCAATTCAGTTTGTGGGAATGGGTGTAGTATTATCTTCTGCTTTTTTGTATTCAAGAACCTAAGATTTTCTTATTTCTACAAAGTCTGATTCAGCAACAGCAGCCAGTTCTCCATTATCTAAATAAAGTTCGCCTTTATATAAACTATTTCGACCATCAATACTCTCTCTCCATGCAACTGCAGTGACATATTCTATAGATGGTCCAACCGGTTTTAAATATTTTATTGAGAAATTCTTATTTACTGCTTTCTGACCAAGTAAAACAGTCAGAGGACCCATTGTAATATCTATCCAAGAATCAATAATTCCTCCAAGTGTTGTTGGTAAAGGATTGAAATATCTTTCACGAACAGGAAACTTGCACTTTAATGTTTCATTATCTTTATCAAAATCTAAAAACTCACCTTCAAGCTCAACCCATACATTTGGTACTGGCATTCCTTCATTTTCTAAAGTGTCTTCGAGATTCTCTTCGATCATCATGTAATAATAACAACTTATATGAATAAGCTGTCTTGACGGGCAAGACAGCTTAAACAGGGTTAATGAGTAATAATAAAATTTTAGATAAGGGGTAGGACAGTTTATTTACCTTTGGGGTGCCAAACTGTTTTTGTTTCAATAAAAGGGAGAATTGAGCTTATTCCCGTCTTTGAAGGTAATATAGTGATCCTTTTAACAGACTCCGATGCTTTTTGACCAATAATCTGTTTTGATTTTTTTGAAATGTCTTCATAAATTGCTGCATGTTTGATCTCAACATGACCTCCAACATCTTCAATAATATTTTCAAAATTACCTGACAAAAGATTGAGGCTGCCTGATGGAAAGTCAGAATTATTAATGTCCTCAGATAACTTCAACGCTATAACAGCATTTTTATCTGAAAAATTGATAACAGAACATCCAACAGTCAGTGCAGGAAGAATTGATTTTACTAATTCATTAAGTGACATTGAGTTAGGACTTAGGGTAAATGTAACTCCAATAGCCTCCTGATGAGAAATATTAAAATATTCACCAGCTACAGGATTCAGGTTGCCAGTTAATTGTTCCCATTTATCAACAAGACCTGCATACCAAACGATTGTGTCTATTGCTTGATTGATGTCATTTTTTGAATCAGGTTTAGATAATCCATGATCTTGTAATAAAGAAATATAACTGTCTTTATTTCCCTCAATCATTTCTGATAATCGATAGAGAATTTGAGATCTATTGTACATTGTTAATTGATTCCAATTTTTAAATCCCTCTTTAGAAGATGTAACCGCATCCCTTAAATCTTTTTTTGAAGTTAAAGGAATCTCATATTTTTCATCTTTTAAATCAATTGAATAAACTTTTCCAGATTCAGACCTAACGAATTTACCATGAACATAATTTTTATATGTTTTTTTTATGTCAGTCATGATGACACCTTTAGGTAGGAAAGAAGACCATGTCTTCCTCCTTCTCGACCAAAGCCCGATTCTTTATAACCCCCAAAAGGCGATGCTGGGTCAAATTTGTTAAATGTATTTGCCCAAATTACTCCTGCCTCGAGCCTGTCAGCAGTCCATAATATTTTTGAGCCTTTTTCGGTCCAGATTCCTGCTGAAAGACCATATTCAGTATTGTTAGCAATCTCAACAGCTTCTTCAGGAGTTCTAAAAGTTAAAGTAGTAAGAACAGGTCCAAATATCTCTTCAGTTGCAATTTTATAATTTGCCTGAACACTTGTAAATAAACTTGGCTTAAACCAAAATCCATTTTTAGGAAGTTCACATTCAATTTGGAATAAGTCTCCTCCATCTGCAACGCCTTCATTGACTAATTTTTCAATCTTATCTAGTTGGTCTTTTGAATTTATAGCACCTACATCAGTATTTTTATCTAATGGATTACCAACATTTAATGTCTGCATTCTCTTTTCAAGTTTTTTAATAAATTTTTCTTCAATATCTTCTTGAACAAGTAATCTACTTCCTGCGCAACAAACATGTCCTTGATTAAAAAATATACCGTTAACAACTCCCTCGACTGCTTCATCTAAAGCGGCATCGCTATAAACAATATTTGCTGCTTTTCCGCCAAGCTCCAAAGTCAAACCAACGTCTCTACCAGCCAAAGATTTTTGAATATATTTACCTACACCAGTAGAGCCAGTAAAAGCAATTTTCTTAATATCTTTATGATTTACAAGATGCGATCCTGTAGATCCATCACCAGTTACCAAATTAAATACCCCATCTGGAAGACCTACTTCTTCACATAATTCAGCAAACAATAAAGCAGTTAAAGGAGTTGTTTCGGCCGGCTTTAAAACAACTGTATTGCCAGTTGCTAAAGCTGGAGCTACTTTCCATGACAACATCAAAAGTGGGAAGTTCCAAGGGATAATTTGTCCTACAACTCCGTAAGGTTTATATTCCTCATTACCCCAGGCAATATCAAGCTTGTCAGCCCATCCGGCATAGTAAAAAAAATTTTGTGCAACTTGTGGAAGATCAAAGTCTCTCGATTCTTTTATTGGCTTTCCTCCATCTAAACTTTCCAGAACGGCAAATTCTCTTGATCTTTCTTGAATCAATCTGGCCAGTTTGAATAAATATTTTGCTCTTTCTGAGGGATTAGTTTTACTCCACTTTTTCAAGCCCTCTTTTGCAGAGGCAACTGCGTAATCAACATCTTGTTGATTTCCAATCGAAATAGAAGATAAGATTTTCTCAGTTGAAGGAGAGATAGTATCGATATATTGTTTGGATTTTGGGGTTACAAATTTTCCATTTATAAAGTGTCCATATTTATTTTCAATATTGACAATTTTTTCTGATTCGATTGATTCTGAGTATTCCCAATTATTCATAAATTATCCCCTAGGAAAATAATAACTTGATTGATATGAATTCGTTTTTAATTTTTTTATTTGCTTTAATACATCATCTAATAGGCTCGATGCTCCGAATCTAAAATATTCTGGAGTTAACCACTTTGTTCCTAATTCTTCATTGATAATTACAAGATAACGAATTGCATCTTTAGAGTCCCTGATACCTCCAGCGACTTTTATACCTTTGTCACCATAGCCACTATCTGAAAACTCTCTTACTGCTCTTGCCATAACTAAGCATGCCTCTCTTGATGCACCACTAGATATTTTTCCTGTTGAGGTTTTTATAAAATCTGAACCAGCACTTAATGCAATGAGGCTTGCTCTTTTTATGTTTTCATAAGTTTCAAGTTCGCCAACTTCTAGTATGGTTTTCAAATGAATTTCTCCACAAATCTCTTTTAAGGAGACGATTTCGTCATAAACTTTTCTGAAATCTCCTTCAAAAAAGGCTTTTCGATTAATAACAATATCAATTTCATCAGCTCCTTCATTAATTGCGAACTGAGTATCTGAAATTTTAGATTCCAACGGTGCTTGTCCACTTGGAAAATAGGACGATACAGATGCTACTTTAACATTTGAATCTCTTACTATATTTTTAGCTGTTGAAACTAAGGAGGGATAAACACAGACAGCAGCTGCATTTGGGACTCTAATATCACTCGGATCAGGTGTCATTGCTTTTGATGACATTTGGGCAATTTTACCTTCAGTATCCTCGCCTTCCAATGTCGTAAGATCGCACATGCTAACAATTTTCATGAGCCCTTCTAGCTTAGAATCTCTTTTAATACTCCTAGTTGCCAATGAAGATGTACGTTCTTTTACACCTAATTCATCAATTCTGACATTATCAATCATGTCAACTGTTGAGGACCAATCAATAACACTATTTGTAAATGATGTTTTTGAGCTCATTGTCTAATGGTATAACTTTATTTGGTATAAAGAAATAGTATTTTAATCTAGTGCTTTTATTGTCTCTTGCGCTTTATTTATGTCCTGCTCAGTAACGTTGGCAATCCCGCCAAATACTGCAAACATTTTTGACCAATCTTTTTCTTTTTTCAAGATATCTTTTGCTAACTCAGAGTCAGTTTGTTCAATATGTTTGTTTAAAAATGCTCGTAACTCAAGCGTATCAATGTCGTTCATGTCACGGTATTCAGGAGCAGATTTTGATATATACTGAGTAAAGTTTTTTTGTGTTTTAAGAACAGTAACCTTACCACCAGTCATGCCAGCACCAAAGTTAAATCCGATACTGCCAAGGATAATTAAAGTACCTCCTGTCATGTATTCTGCAGCATGGGCGCTACAACCCTCAACAACTGCTATTCCTCCACTATTTCTTACACCAAATCTTTGACCAACTCTACCTGAAATATAGAGTTGTCCACCAGTAGCTCCATATAGCAAAGCATTTCCAGCTGCATGATAGGCACCCTTATTTTTCGTACCTTGAGGAATAATAGTTATGCTACCTCCACCCATTCCTTTTCCTACATAATCGTTTGCACTTCCAATAAGTTTAAGATTTATGCCATCTCGAATAAATGCGCCAAAACTTTGTCCTGCAGCACCCGATAGGCTTATATACGTTGGATTGGTTTTAAGTTCCTTACCAAGATTTTGCATTGATACTTCACCTGAAATCCTCGCACCTATACTTCTATCTTCATTTGAAATTGGATACTGAATAATAGTTGACTCTTGGGATTTGAGTCCTTTCATAATCTCAGAAGTTAATCGTCTAGATAACCTACCTTCATCGTGTCTAATAAAGCCTGGATTTTTTTTGTCTGAAACGGCATTTCTAAGAAGTTTATGAAGACTCTTAGGAAGGTTGTTATCCATGACCTTTAAACCTAGTAAATCAGCATGACCAATCAGGTCATTAAGAGAAGAAACATTAAATATATCTAAATATGATTTAATATCTTCTGCTATAAATTTGAATAGTTGCATAACTTGCTCTGGTGCTCCAACAAATTTTGCTCTTAGGTCTTCATCTTGGGTAGCTATTCCTACTGGACATGTGTTCTCATGACACTGGCGAACCATTTTACATCCCAATGCTAAGAGTGGAAGAGTTCCAAATCCATATCTATCAGCACCTAATAGAGTTGCGATGATTACATCTTTGGGTGATCTTAATCCTCCGTCAACTTCTAGAAGAACTTTATCCCTCATATTGTTCTCAACTAGTGCCTGATGAGTTTCACTTAATCCAAGCTCCCAGGGGGATCCAGCATGTTTAATACTTGTCCATGGACTAGCTCCTGTGCCTCCATCACTGCCTGCAATCGTAATTACATCTGCTCCAGCTTTGGCAACACCAACAGCAATTACTCCAACACCTGGTTCAGAAACAAGTTTTACATTCACAGGGTTATCTGGATTGAATGTCTTTAAATCGTAAATTAGCTGAGCAAGGTCTTCAATAGAATAAATATCATGATGAGGTGGAGGTGATATCAATGTAATACCCTCAACAGTATGTCTTAATTTTGCAATATGCGTATCTACTTTAAACCCAGGAAGCTGTCCGCCTTCTCCAGGTTTTGAACCTTGAGCCATTTTTATTTGGAACTCTTCAGCAGATGCCAAATAGTCTGGAGTTACACCAAACCTTCCTGAAGCAATTTGTTTTATTTTAGAATTTTTTTCTGTTCCATATCTATCTGGATCTTCTCCACCTTCACCTGATCCTGATTTTGCTCCAATACGATTCATCGCTATAGCTAAAGCTTGATGGGCTTCTTCTGATAATGCTCCTAAGGACATTGAACTAACGGTGAACTTTTTATAAATTTCCTCAAGAGGAAGGTCTTGATCACTTGAAGTAATAATTTTATTATTTTCTGGAAGTGTGAATAAATCTCTGATCTGAACATTGTCCCTTTCTTCTAAAGCTTCAAGATACTTATTCCATTCTGCTCTATCTCCAGAACGAACAGCTTTTTGTAACTTAAGTACAGTTACTGGAGATGTCACGTGTGGCTCACTACCTTTTTTATGCTTGTAAAAGCCTCCTATCTCCAAATCAAAAGGTTCATCATTATCAAAAATTAATAAGTTTTCTTCAATTTGCTTATACCCTAATCCTTCAGTTCTCGTGAATGAATTCGAAAAGGCACTGTTAGTTACATCATTATCTAATCCAATTATTTCGTATATTTCAGATCCTCTATAAGAAGAGACAGTACAAATTCCCATCTTGGACATTATTTTTAATAGACCTTTATTTAACGCTTCTCTGTAATTTTCTTGAGCTTGTGAGGGTGAAATATTTAATTCTGAATTATCAATAGACAATTGTCTAGCTTTTTCTAAGGCAAGATAGGGCCATATAGCAGATGCACCGTAAGCAATATGGCATGCTAAATCATGAGCATCTCGTATTTCACCAGAAACAACAATTAAAGAAGCTTTTAATCGTACACCCTTATTAATGAGGTGCTGATGTACTCTTCCAAGAACAAGTAGTGAAGGGGCAATGGTATTTCCTTTTACCACCTCTCTATCACTTAAAATTATTAATGATTTTTTTTCTACAACAGCTTGATAAACTTCATCACATAATTGATCTATAAATTGTTCAAGATTTTTATCTTTTTTGTTAAAACTTATATCAAAAACTTTAGATCTATCTTTAGAAAATTCTTTTGAAACTAAAAGATCGTAAGTTCCTTTACTCAGTATTGGTGATTCTAGAGTAATTAGATTTGCTTGTTGAGATGTTTCTTTTAGTATTGATCCTCTTTTTCCTAAATATGTTTTTGTTGACATTACAAATCTCTCTCTTATTGGGTCAATTGGAGGGTTTGTAACTTGAGCAAACATCTGATGAAAATATCGACTAAGTCGAGGTTTATTGTTACTTAATACGGCCAAGGGAGAATCATTACCCATTGATCCTGTTGGAATATCTCCTTTGATCATAGGAAGTAAAATTAATCTTTCCTCTTCTGGGGTATATTGAAAATATTCAGAAAATGGATCTAGCTTGATGTCATCTGGTTTATCACTAAATTCTGTATCAGCAACCAATGGTTTATTTCTAACCCACTCTTTATAAGGATTTTTTTCTGATAATTTTTCGATTACTTCTTGTTCATCTAACAGTTCGTCATTTTTTATTCTGTATCTAATTGTTTGCCCAGGTTCAAGTTGGGCAGTTTTATAAGCTCCCGCTTCAACGGAAGGACATATACCAACTTCAGAAGCAGCTAAGATGTATCTATCTGAAATCATCCAGCGTAAAGGTCTTAATCCACTCCTATCAAGGCCGGCAATAATATCATCTCCATCAGTAGCAACAATTGCTGCTGGTCCATCCCATGGTTCTGTTAAAAAAGCATGGTATTGATAATAGGATTGTTGATCTTTTGTAAATCTTGGATTGTTTTCCCAAGCTGAGGGAATAAGCATTTCTTGTGCATGAGCAAGCTTCCTACCAGACTGAACAAGCAATTCAATAGCATTATCTAGTTGTCCTGAATCTGAAAGATTTTCATCAATGAAGGGTTTCAAAGTATCTATATCCTCTTTCCATAAATTTGAGGAGGCATCAACTTCTCTTGCTTTCATCCATGAATAATTCGCTCTAATAGTATTAATTTCTCCATTATGAGCCAGCATTCTTAAAGGTTGTGCTTTATCCCAAGTAGAAGTTGTATTAGTTGAAAATCTTTGATGAAAAACTCCGTATCTTGTCTTATAAAGGGGGTTTCTAAGATCCCAGTAAAAATCAGCAGTTTGGGTAGCTGTAAATAATCCCTTATAAACAACCGTTTTGCTTGAACATGAATTTATGTGAATATTTAGAAATTCATTTTTTGCTAAATCAGTTTCGAGAGACTTTCTAAAAAGATACAGGTATTTTTCAAATTTATATTTATATTCTTTTGTTGAGCAAATTATTGCTTGATATATTCCTGGTTTTGACTCTTTTGCCATTGTCCCCAAGATCTCTTTATCGGTTGGTACTTTTCTCCAATAAAGAAGTTCAATATCAAACTCTTCTAACTTACTATCAATCAGCTCCATAGATTCTGTAACATTTTTTGGGTCAAAGAAGCAAGATATTAAAGCAAGTTTTGAACTCTCGTTTCTGATAATACCTCTTTCAGATATCTCAGCTTCTAAGAGTTCGAATGGAATTTCAGTTAGTACTCCCGCTCCATCACCTGTACCATCAGCAAACTTAGCTCCTCTATGATCAAGGTTAGATAAGCACTCAAGTATTTTTAAGGTCATTCCATGGGTTCTTGGAACCCCCCTTGATGCAATAAAACCAACACCGCATGAATCTTTTTCTTCAAAATTAAATGTCATAGAAATTACAATTTTACTACGAAGATGAGGTTATTGAAATAAGAAAACCAGCCTTAAAAATCTTTAGGGGGGGACCTAAATAAGCTGGTTTCCTTAATTATTTAATTTGTTACTTTTTGGTGATAAAATCTCCGTATGCAGATGTTCCATGTTCTGAAGCATCCAGTCCTGCAATTTCTTCTTCAGCTGTAACTCTAAGTCCAACTGTTGAATCAATTACTTTGAATACCAAAAATGAAGTTCCATATGCCCATGCACCTATTGCTAATATTCCAATTAGTTGAGGTCCAAATAATGAAGTTCCTCCTCCATAAAAGAGTCCATCAGCTGTATCAAAAATAGCTACAGCAAGAACACCCCATATTCCACAAATGCCATGAACAGAAACTGCTCCTACAGCATCATCAAATCCTCTTTTTTCAAAAAAGTTAATTGAATAAACAACTAAGACACCTGACACTAAACCAATCAAGACTGCTCCTAAGTTATTTACATTTGCGCAACCAGCAGTAATACCAACTAAACCAGCTAATGCACCATTTAATGTCATTCCAACATTTGGCTTACCTGAAATCATAGAAGTATACATTGCTGTAATAGAACCTGATGCTGCTGAAAGTGTTGTGGTAACTGCTATTGCAGCAAGATTGACATCTACTGCAGCTAGGGCTGACCCAACATTAAATCCATACCATCCGAACCATAGAATAAAGACTCCGAGAGCACCAGCAACCATGGAACTTCCAGGTATTGCTTGTGGATTACCCTCATCATCATATTTTCCAATTCGTGGTCCTACTATTTGAACTCCAGCAAGAGCAGCAAATCCACCAACCATGTGAACTACACCTGAACCTGCAAAGTCAATAAAACCTAAATCTCCAAGCCATCCTTGGCCACTCCAAACCCAGTGAGTAACTATTGGATAAATTACACCACAAATAAAAGGTTGAAATAGTAGGTATGCACTAAATTTTGTTCTTTCTGCAACAGCTCCTGAAACAATAGTTGCTGCTGTTGCTGCGAATACAACTTGGAAGAAGTAAGTTATTGAATCTCCCTCAAGAAAGAAATTACCGTAAGCTAAAAATCCGCCTACTGTTGTTCCTCCATAAGCAAGAGCAAAACCAAATGCCCAATAAGTTACTGCGCCAACAGAAAAGTCCATAAAGTTTTTCATGACTATGTTGACTGAGTTTTTAGATCTAGTGAATCCTGTTTCGACAAGCATAAAGCCAGGCTGCATAAACATGACTAATATACCTGCAACAACAATCCACAAATTATCTACGTATGTTGCTATTTCCATTTTTTAAATCTCCTTTTGTAACAACATAATTAAGAACTCAGATTAAGAGACCTTTCAAAAGTTAAATGATTATTACCGGAATGTTTCATAATTGTTTCACAAATATCAATGGTTTGTAATAAAAAAAACTATTCTTAGATAGTTATGTCAAAAAATATTCTTGTTTCAGTTGCGTGGCCTTATGCCAGTGGATCTAGACATTTAGGACATATTGGTGGAGCATATTTACCTGCTGACATTTTTGCAAGATACAACAGAATGATTGGAAATAATGTGATCATGGTTTCTGGTAGCGATGTCCATGGGACACCCATAACAGTTAGAGCTGATGATGAGGGTGTTGAACCTATTGAAATTGTAAATCGATATCATGCTGAATTTCTAGGCTATTGGGAAAAACTTAATATTCAATGGGATAATTACACAACCACGATGACCGATAATCATAAAGAGGTCACACAGGAAATGTTTTTAAAAATAAAAGAAAATGGATTTATTGAAAAGAATAAAAGTATCCAAGCATTTGATCCAAAAGAAAATAAGTTTCTACCCGATAGATATGTTGAAGGCGAATGTCCAAAATGTAATTATCTCGAAGCTAGAGGTGACCAATGTGATAGTTGTGGAATAACTTTAGATCCCGAAGAATTAATCAATCCAAAAAGTAAAATTAACGGAAACCCAGCAGAGTTTAAAGAAACAGAACATTATTTTTTAAAATTAAGTGCCTTAAACGATAAACTTGCCGACTGGTTGAATAGTAAAAAAGGATGGAGGCCACATGTTATTAATTTTTCAAAATCTTTTGTTGATGAGGGTTTACAAGACAGGGCAATAACTAGAGATCTGGATTGGGGCATAGAAATTCCTGAAAATGAACTAGGAGATGGAAAAAAAATCTATGTGTGGTTTGAAGCTGTAATAGGGTACTTATCTGCCTCAAAAGAATGGGCAATTAATAACGGGACCCCTGAGGCTTGGAAAGATTTTTGGTTAGATAAAGATGCAGAGTCATACTATTTTGTTGGCAAAGATAACGTTCCATTTCATGCAATAATCTGGCCAGCAATGCTGCTTGCCTATGGAGATTTAAATTTACCTACTAATGTACCAGCAAACCAATACATATTAATTAAAGGAGAAAAGGCATCTGCTAGTAGAGGTGTAGGCAAGACTCTTAATGACTATTTAGATGAATGGAATCCTGATTCATTAAGATATTCACTTGCAAGTATTCTTCCAGAACAAAATGATTCAGAGATTTCTGAGGATGAAATGATAAGAAGAAACAATGAAGAACTTGTAGCAGCATGGGGCAACCTTGTTCAAAGGGTGTTTTCACAGTACATAAATAATTTTGATGATCTAGATACAAGTTTTGAATATGAAGAAATTGATGAAGAACTAATAGAAGGTGCAAAAAATTGTTTTAAAACAACAGGAGAAATGATTGCAAAAGTAGAACTTAAATCTTCACTTCAAAATGTAATGGCTTATGTGAATACTGTTAATGCCTATTTAAATGAGACAGAACCATGGAAAGTAATAAAAGAAGATAAAAAAAGAGCTACCGGCATTTTACATTGCGCAATTACTTCTATTGATGCTTGTGCCACGATGTTTACACCATTTATGCCCACAACTTCGAAAATAGTAAGTAATGCAATTCAAAAAGAAGATGAGAATAGTTGGGGAATAAATGAAATTAAAAAAGGTGCCCCTTTAGAAAACATAGGACACCTTTTCAAAAAATTTGATTAGCTCTTTGTAGCTTGAAATACCTCGTCTATTTCATTAATCAAACCTAAAAGTTCCTCACCAACTGCAGGATCTTCTGTTTTTTTAGCCTCACCAGCTTTTTTTGTAGCATTCCAAAAAAGATCATGAACATTTGGAAATTTTTCTACATGTTCTGGCTTAAAATAGTCTGTCCAAAGTACCCAAAGGTCTTTTTTCACTTCTTCTGCCATGTCTTCTTTTATTGTGATACATCTTTGCTTAAATGCTGCATCATCAGATTCTTGATACTTTTTAGATGCATTTACAACTGATTCTGCATTAATTCTTGCTTGTGCAGGATCATAAACTCCGCATGGCAAGTCGCAATGTGCATATGCAACTCTAGACGGTTTAAATAACTTCATAAATCTCCTTTAATAATCTACTATTAATTTTAATAAGAAAAAAAGTATATGATTAAAAGCATCGGACAGATATTTAACTTAAGAAACATTTTTGTAGTACTTGTTTATTTGATTTTCAAAAATAATAAAGATGGAACTTATAGAACTTATGAAATCAAAGAAGAAAGTATGGAGCCATCACTATATGAGGGCGACTATGTTTTAGCGTCAAAATTCACAGATCCTCCCACACGGGGAGATATAGTAGTTTATGAATATGAAACCAAAAATATTGAAATAGTAAAGAGAATAGTTGGTTTACCTGGAGAGACGATCTCTGCAAAAGAAGGACTAATAAATATCAATGATAAAAAAATAAATGATCCCTGGGGTAATGGAAAAGTTGTCGATTTTGAAACTATAACTTTAGAGGAAGATGAAGTTTTTGTTTTAGGAGATAATAGAGAAATGTCTTCGAGTGATTCTTCATCAGTCGGTCCAATTAAATTGGAAAATTGTTGGAAACTAAGATTTCTTTATTGGCCATATCATAAATTCACAAAATATGAATAATTTGAAATGCACATGGTGCAAAGATGAAATGGTTTATCTTCATGGACATGGAGCATGCATCAATAACGGCTGTCCAATGTTTGGACTTAATCAGGCTGAATGTTGTGATGGTGAAACTGTCGATAACTGTTCCATCCCACAAAAAAATGAAATAACATTGTCCCCGCCTGGGTTAAACTAATTAAGTAAAATAAAATTATGAGTGAAGAAAAGCCTTTAAACATACCCGAATATTTATTACTTAGATCTGCTGAAGCACGTGCTAAAGCACTAGGTATTTCTGTTGAGCAGGCACTAGCAGATATAAAAGGTGTACCTGTAAGTGAAGTATCAATTGAAGAACCTGTTGTTGAAGAAGAGGTTGTTGAAGAACCAGTCGCTGAAGAAGAACCTGTTGTAGAAGAAGTCGGTGAAGAAGAACCTGTCGCTGAAGAAGAACCTGTCGCTGAAGAAGAACCTGCTGTTGAAGAAGAGGTTGTTGAAGAACCAGTCGCTGAAGAAGAACCTGCTGTTGAAGAAGAGGTTGTTGAAGAACCAGTCGCTGAAGAAGAACCTGTCGCTGAAGAAGAACCTGTTGTTGAAGAAGAGGTTGTTGAAGAACCTGTCGCTGAAGAAGAACCTGTTGTTGAAGAAGAGGTTGTTGAAGAACCTGTCGCTGAAGAAGAA
>JBJKUD010000030.1:0-20369 GCA_045563315.1 Candidatus Actinomarina sp.
ATATTCAAGTTAATGAATATATATGCAATAATAAATCTATACAAATGGAGGTCTATAACTTGAAAAGTAAAAAGACATTAATTTTATTTTTTGCTTTAGCAATGGTGGCAACAGCATGTTCGACTGCTGCTGTCCCTTGTGATGAAGTAGAAATTACAACTGGTGAAAATGGTTTACCAGATTTAGATGGATGTGAGTTCACATTTGCCGTAGAGAATGCATATTTACCTTTCAACTACATTGACGCCGAAACAGGTGAAGCAATGGGTTGGGATTATGATGTATTCAACTATATGGGTGAATTAATGAATTTCACACCTGTTTATGTTCCAACCGCTTGGGATGGAATGATACAAGCTACAGCTGACGGTCAATTTATGATCGCAGGTGATGGAATCACTATTACTGCTGAAAGAGACGAAATCGTTGATTTTTCAGATGGTTACATTAATTTAGCTCAAAGAGTTCTTGTTGCATCAGGTAACACTGCTATAACAAGCATCGAAGACCTAAAGAGTGGTGACTACACAGTAGCAACTCAAAAGGGAACAACAAACTATGAGTTTGCAGTTGCAGAGCTTGGTGAAGATAAAGTCAAAGCTTTTGATGACTTCAACTTTGCAATACAAGCTGTAATATCCGGAGATGCAGATGCATCAATTATTGATGAAACTGCTGGATTAGGATATATGGGTGCAAATAAGGATCAAGTAAAATTGGTCGGAGGAGATTTAACTTCCGAACAACTTGGTTTTGCATTCCCTAATGGAAGCCCATTGGTTGACGTAATAAACCAAGGTCTTGCAGAGATGATTTCAAATGGAGAACTTACTAAAATTAATAATAAGTTTTTCTCACCAGATTTCTCAGTAACCTATGCTGATATTGCAGAATGTGACGAAGACATTCCTGAAGAATATCGACCAGATGATTGTGAAGTTTAAGCTTTAAATTAATACAATTTAAATTTGTAATAGGCACGGAGATCCGTGCCTATTGCTTTAATATGGGTAGAAATGAAAATTAAAAATATTTTAAAACCTGAAAACTGGTGGATTATTATTTTGGCATCCATTATCTCATGGATGTTGTTTACAATTTTTAACAATCCAGAATACAATAAGGCGTTTTATTTTATCCTTCCCGGATTAAGAATTACATTTCTTTCTACTCTAATTTCTTTTGTTATAGCTATTTTTCTTGGTTTAATTTCTGGTATTGGAAGAATATCAAGTAATAAAATCGCCAGTACAATATCTCGAACTTATATTGAATTTATTCGTGGTGTTCCTGTTTTGATATTAATTTTTACTATTGCTTTCGTAGTAGTGGTTGATGTAGCAGAATTATTTAATATTAATAATGGAAATGTACCAATGCTTGTTCGGGCAATAATTGCTTTATCTGTCTTTTATGGTGCCTACATTGCTGAAGTTTTCAGGGCAGGTATCGAATCTGTACCTGTTGGTCAACGGGAGGGGGGAGCATCATTAGGTTTAACTGAAAGACAAATAATGAGGTATATTGTATTACCTCAAGCTTTCAAAAATATGTTACCTGCATTAGGAAATGATTTTATATCAATGATGAAAGACTCATCATTACTTTCAGTCTTAGCCGTTGAAGATTTAACTTATCGAGGCCGACTTTATTCCGGTAGTACTTTTAGATTTGCTGAAACATATCTTGTTCTTACAGTTTTATATTTAATAATTACACTTTTACTTTCAGGATTACAAAGAAGGTTGGAATTAAGACTTGAAAATTCAGAATAAAGATTTATCAAAAAATTATATTGAGTATCTGAAAAATATTAAAAATTATTCTGATCATACATGTAAAGCCTATGAAAACGATCTTAAGCAATATTTACAATATCTAAAAATTACTGATAAGGGTTTATTTGATAATAAGAATTTTGTTAATTTTTTATTTGAAAGAGGATTAGCAAAATCAACTATTAATAGGAAACTTACATCAATAAATAATTTTTTAGAATGGGCTTCAAAAAATGATAATGATAAAACTTTTTTCAAATATGAAAGCTTAAAAACTGATAAAAAATTACCTGATATATTAACTTCAAATTATATAAATAATTTAATTAATGATCTACCAATAAATAACTCAAAGGATGTTCGAAACAAGGCAATTGTTGAATTACTTTATTCATCAGGATTAAGAGTTTCTGAACTGGTAAATATAAAGCTTGAAGACGTAAAAGAAAACAAATCATTGCGAGTAATTGGCAAAGGAAGAAAAGTACGAATACTACCTATGACAGACCAAGCATATAAAATAATAAATTTGTGGACTAATAAATTTCGTATTAATTTTCTTAAAGATAAAAATAACAAATATCTTTTTCTTGGCGTAAGAGGTAATCAATTAACAGATAGAGAAGTCAGAAGAATAGTTAAATTAAGTACTGGAACATTTCCTCATAATTTAAGACATACTTTTGCAACACATATTCTCGATGGTGGCGCTGATTTACGTGTTGTTCAAGAACTTTTAGGTCATTCTGATCCAAGTACAACTCAAATTTATACTCATGTATCAAAAAAAAAGCTTCAAGAAAAATATAAAAGAACTCACCCTAGGGGTTGATTAAACCTTTAAATGGATTACTATTTTAGATGAAATAGACACCATATTTACAAGTTTCCTTGGTGAACGAAAGTTTGGAAACCGCTTATGCAAGGAATATGGGATGCACAACCAAAGGAGATACATGTCAGCAACTATGAAAGACCTGCTTGAGGCAGGCGTACATTTCGGTCACCAAACTCAACGTTGGAATCCTAAAATGGATAAATATATTTACGGTGATAAAAGCGGTATTCATATTCTTGATTTAAGAATTACCTATGATACTTTAGAAAAAACTCAAGATTTTGTTCAAAAACTTGTTGCTAATGGTGGAAAAGTTCTTTTTGTAGGCACTAAACCCCAAGCACAGAAAGTCATAGAAGAACAAGCAATTAGAGCACAAATGCCATATGTAAATCACAGATGGTTAGGTGGTATGCTTACTAATTTTAAAACAATAATAAAAAGAGTTATTTATTTAAACGAACTTAATTCTTTAGAATCTTCTGGTGAAATCAATACATATCCAAAACCAGAAAGATTAAGAATTAGAAGAGAAGTAGAGAAATTGACAAAATCAATTGGGGGAATTGTAAATTTAAACAAGCTACCTGAGGCTATATTTATAGTTGATTTATTAAATGAGACAACTGCCCTTACAGAAGCAAAAAAATTAAATATACCTGTAATTGGTCTAGCAGACTCAAATGTTGATCCCGAAAATGTGGATTATGTAATTCCTGGTAATGATGACGCCATACGTTCTATAGAAGTTATTGCTACTTCAATTGCAGATTCATGCTTGAAAGGACTTGGAAAAAGAGAAGAAGTTGAAATTGGAGAAGACGGAGAATGAATATCTCGGCATCTGATGTTAAGAAATTAAGAGACATGACAGGAGCTGGGATGATGGATGCTAAGGAGGCATTGAAGGAATCAGATGGTGATTTTGATGGTGCAGTGAAATACTTAAGAGAAAAAGGACTTGCTGATTCAAAAAAAAGATCTGATAGAGATGCAAACCAAGGAACAATTGGAGAATATATACATTTTCAACAAGATAGAGCAGTAGCAGGAGTATTAGTTGAATTAGCTTGCGAAACAGATTTTGTTGCTAAATCTCCAGAGTTTAAAGATATTGCAAAACAAATTGCAATGCATGTAGCCGCAATGAAACCATCATATTTAAATATTGACGATATTCCAGAAGATCAAATTAAAGAGGAGAAAGATATTATTGCAAAACAATCTGAAAATGATGGCAAGCCAAAAGAGGTTATGGATAAAATAATCGAAGGTAAGATCACATCATTTTTTCAAGATAATGTTTTAAATGAACAAACATTCTGTAATCCTGAAATATATGAAGGTAAAGTTGGATTAATGATTGATGAAATGTCAGGAAAGCTTGGTGAAAGAATTTACATTAAACAATTCTCACATTTAGAAGTTGGTAGCTAAATATGTCCAGAGTTTTATTAAAACTATCTGGAGAATCATTTGCTGATCATGAAACAAACTTTGGAATTGAGTCAAGCACATTAACAAGAATTGCAGATGAAATTGCAAGAGCTAGTAATGAAGGCATAGAAATAGGTGTTGTAGTTGGTGGTGGTAATTTCTTTAGAGGTGTCAGTGAATCAGCAAAAAATATGGCACAAGCAAATGCCGATTACATGGGAATGTTGGCAACCGTTATAAATGCAATTGCACTTAAGGATGCACTTGATAAAAAAGGTATTAATACAAGAGTTCAGTCTGCTATAACTATGACGTCTGTAGCTGAACCATATATTAGATTAAGAGCAATAAGACATTTAGAAAAAGGAAGGGTTGTAATTTTTGCAGCTGGAACAGGTAATCCTTACTTTACGACTGATACCGCAGCTTCATTAAGAGCAGCTGAGATTGATGCTCAAATTGTTCTTAAATCTACAAGGGTTGATGGGGTATATGATGAAGACCCAGAAAAAAATTCTGATGCAAAATTTTTAAATGAACTTTCTTATAAGGAAGTCTTAGATAAGAAATTGTCTGTTATGGACTTAACTGCAATAACACTTTGTGAAGAAAATAATATGCCTATAAGAGTATTTAATGGAACAGTTGAAGAAAATATATATAAAGTTCTTAAAGGTGAAGATATGGGAACATTCATTAAATAATCATGTCAGAAGAAATTATTACAGAGGTAGAACTCGAAATGACAATTTCTATAGAGCACCTGATAGAAGAATTTGGAAAAATTAGAACAGGTCGTGCAAATCCAAATTTAGTTACAGGAATACAAGTTGATTATTATGGTACGAAAACACCACTCCAACAATTAGCTTCTGTAAGCGTTCCAGATCCAAGACTTTTAGTTATTCAACCTTTTGATAAGAGTTCGTTCGAAGAAATAGAAAAGGCAATACGAAATACAGATATAGGATTAAATCCTGCAACTGACGGAGACATTATTAGAATTCCAATTCCTCCATTATCCGAAGAAAGAAGAAAAGAGTTATCTAAAGTCGCCTCAAAAGCATCAGAAGATACAAAAGTTTCTATACGCTCACACAGAAGGTCAGGAATAGATAAAATAAATGAATTAAAAGATGATTTACCAGCTGATGAAATCAAGAGGTACGAATCTAGGGTACAAGAACTTACTGATAAGTTTGTAAGTAAAATTGATGAACTCTTTAAGATTAAAGAAAATGAGTTACTTGAAGTTTAAATTTTTCTTTTCTTCTGATGAAGATGGAACTTTTTGGCCTGGTGTAGTTGAATTACCTGTGGAAAAAGAACTTACGACAGAGAATATTTCAAATGATGAAAATAAAAATCAGAGAATCATTACCGGAATAATTCTTTTTGTAATTCTTTCACTATTTTTCCTCAATAAGTTAAGTGCTTTTATCCTTTTTATACTTCTTGCATTTATTGCTGCAAAAGAATGGTTTGACTTATTTGAATATAGTATTTTTATACCTTATCCACTTCTCCTTTTTTCTGCATTAAGTCCATTAATAGTTGTTTATTTTTACGACTTATCAGATATTATTGTTCCGTATTTTATCTTTCCGCTTGGATTGATAATATATCTAGGTTTCTTCACAAATTATTCAATGTACGATAAATTTGGTAGCGCAATAGTTTTCCATTCTTGGTTTTCAATTGGTATTGCTTCACTTGGTGCATTACTAAGATACGAAGAGCTTCTATTTGTGTATTTTTCAATTCTATCTATCGCTATGTCTGATGTATTTGCTTATGAAATTGGTAAAAGAATAGGTAAAAGAAAGCTTGCAGAAAATATTTCTCCAAATAAAACTATTGAAGGATTTTTAGGTGGCTTGCTTGTTGGTGCCTTTTTTATGACATTAAATATCACAATTAACCTGAATAAACCATTCTTACAATCACTAATTATCTCTTTATTCTTTATATTTTTTGGAGTATTAGGTGACCTCTTTATGTCGAAAATAAAAAGATCAATTGATGTCAAAGATTCAGGTACAATATTTCCAGGTCATGGTGGTCTCCTTGATAGGATAGATTCATATTTAATTAGCTTCCCTTTTCTATTAATAGTATTTCACTTTTATTATTTAAATTTTTAAATGGGATAATAAGTGTATGAATGGTTTGTTAACAATATTAATGCTCACATTCTTTGTAGTCATGCATGAAGCGGGACATTATTTCGCTGCTAGATTTTCAAAGGTTGCTGTATCAGAATTTTTTGTAGGCTTTGGACCAAAAATATTTTCTTTTAAAAAAAATGGTACGGAATACGGACTTAAGGGTATTCCTTTTGGTGGTTATGTAAAAATACCAGGTATGGATGAGTCTGAAGCAACTGATGATTATGACGAAAATGAATTATTTCACACTTCTAAATGGACTACAAAATTTTTTATTGCATCTGCTGGAATAATTGTTAATTTCATTACTGCATGGATAATTCTTTTTTCGATATTTATTATCAACGGTGTCACCCAGCCAACACTTCAAATCGATACAATTGGTCAATCTGTAAATAATGAAAAACTTTCTCCATCTGAATTTGCTGGACTTAAACCTGGGGATACGATTACTCAATTTAATGGTGTGAATGTTGAATCTTGGGACGATTTAGTCAATATTATTGAAGTTAATCCAAGTAATGAAGTTTCAATAAAGTATATGAGGAATGGCAGCACTTATATCACTACTACAGTCTTAGAATCAAGAATTATTAATGGTACCGATTTCGGATATCTTGGTGTATCTCCAGTAATAGAACAACAAGATGTAGGAATTTTTAATTCTGCAATTTACTCTACAAGGCTTGAATATGAAATGACTCTTGCAGCAGTAGATGGAATATTTACATTGTTAAGTCCAGAAAATATTCGAACTTTATTAGGTACATATTCCGGCCAAGAGATTCCGGACGAATCACGACCGCTTAGCCCAATTGGTTTAGCGCAGGCAGGAAGTCAAATAGCTGATAATGGATATGTAAACCTTTTTAGCTTACTTGCATTTGTAAATGTTTTTTTAGCAGTATTTAACGCCATACCCTTAATCCCACTTGATGGAGGAAGAGTTTTACTATCTCTAATAGAAGGTATAACTGGAAAAAAAATTCCTGATAAAAAGCTTTATCCAATCGCAGCGTTAGTAATTGTTGTTTTTGTATTTATTGGAATAACAGCATTTTATTTAGATATAACTCAACCAATTAATTTATGAAAACAAATAGAAGAAAAACAACACAAATACATGTGGGAAAAGTCGGAGTTGGATCTGAATTTCCAATATCAGTTCAATCTATGACAACAACAAAAACAAGAGATGTAGAAGCAACCTTAACTCAAATTTATGAAATAGCATCAAATGGAGCAGACATTGTAAGGGTAACCTGTAATGAAGTTGAGGCTGCAGAAGGCCTTGTTGAAATTACGCAAAGAAGTCCAGTACCAATTATTGCTGATATTCATTTTCAATATAAACTTGCACTTGCAGCTATAGAAGCAGGGGTCCAAGGTTTAAGATTAAATCCTGGAAATATTCGTAAAGAATCACAAATAAAAGAAGTAGCCAAAGCCGCCTTAAATGCAAAAATTCCAATCAGGATAGGAGTAAATGGTGGTTCGCTTGACAAAGATTTGCTGGAAAAATATGGAGATTCTACACCTGAGGCATTAGTAGAGTCAGCAATAAAAGAATTAAGATATTTAGAAGATGTTGATTTTAACAATATAAAAATTTCCGTGAAACATTCAAATGTTCCTTTAATGATTGAATCGTATCGTTTGTTAGCTGAAAAAGTAGATTATCCATTACATCTTGGAGTAACTGAAGCAGGTCCTCTCCCAGGTGGATTAATCAAATCAACTGCGGGGATTGCTACTTTATTAAACGAGGGTATAGGAGACACTATACGATTTTCGTTAACTACTGATCCAATAGAAGAAGCAAAAAGTGGAAGGCAATTATTAGAGTATTTAGGTTTACGTGAAAGAAATTCATTGGATTTAATTGCTTGTCCAAGTTGTGGGAGAGCAGAAGTCGATGTTATCAAAATTGCTGAAGAAGCTCAAAATGTACTTACCAATGAGAATATTCCACTTCAAGTAGCTGTTATGGGTTGTGTTGTTAATGGCCCAGGTGAGGCTAGATCGGCGGATTTAGGTATTGCTGCTGGAAAAAACAAGGGGCATCTCTTCATAAAAGGTGAAGTTGTAAAAGTTGTTGATGAAAAAGAAATGGTCACTTCGCTAGTGAATGAAGCTAAATTAATAGTTGAAGAAGGCATAGAAGCAAGGCTTGCAAAAGCTGATGAGAATGCCGCAGAAATTGCTCAAAATGACGTTGATGATTTGCTTAACTCACAAGGCGATATAAATAATTTTCTTAAAAGAAAAAAATCGGTTGTGGAGATTACTTCAAATCAAGATAATGATTAGTTATCCTAATAGAATACAAATATGGTAAAAAAATTAACCCCAATGTCACAAGATTTCAATCAGTGGTACACAGAAATTGTTCAATTAGCTGATCTTGCTGATTATTCTCCCGTTAAAGGGACTATGGTTATAAAGCCATATGGGTATGCAATATGGGAAAATATACAAGCTTATTTAGATAAAAGATTTAAAGAAACAGGACATAAAAATGCATATTTTCCTATGTTCATTCCAAAATCTTTTATTGAAAAAGAAGCTGATCACGTTGAAGGTTTTTCTCCAGAACTAGCTACTGTTACGCACGCTGGTGGAAAAGAGCTAGAAGAGCCCTTAATTGTCAGGCCAACTTCTGAAACAATTATAAATCATATGTTTTCAAAATGGATTTCAAGCCATCGTGATTTACCAATGTTAATAAATCAGTGGTCCAACGTCGTAAGGTGGGAAATGAGGACAAGACTTTTCCTTAGAACTTCTGAATTTTTATGGCAAGAGGGACATACGGCTCATTCAACAGAGGATGAAGCACGAGAAGAATCTCTAAAAATGTTAGATGTTTATGAAGAATTTGCACAAAATGTAGCTGCAGTTTCAGTTATCAAAGGTACTAAATCAGAAATGGAAAAATTCGCAGGAGCAACAACTACATATTCAATTGAAGCAATGATGAATGATTTAAAGGCATTACAAGCAGGTACATCACATGAATTAGGTCAAAATTTCTCAAAAGCATTTGATATTAAATTTTCTGATGAGAATAACGAATTGCAACATCCTTTTCAAACAAGCTGGGGAGTAAGTACAAGATTAGTTGGAATGATAATCATGGCTCATGGTGATGATAAAGGGTTAAAACTTCCACCAGAGTTAGCACCTCACCAGATTGTTATTGTTCCTATTATTCCAAATGACGATGTGAAAACAAATGTTTTAGACGCGGTAAACAAATTAAATGAATCTTTAGCTGATTCTAGAGTATTTATTGATGATAGATCAGAAGTATCACCTGGATATAAATTTAACGAGTGGGAGCAAAAAGGAGTCCCAATTAGAATTGAGATAGGTCCAAAAGACATTGATAGCAATTCAGTTTTGATATACAGAAGAGACAATGAGTCCAAAAATCAATACCCTATTGAAGGAATAGCTGAGGTAGTAAATACTATTCTTATTGATATTCAGAAGAATTTACTTTCAATTTCTGAAAGCACAATTAAATCAAACACCTACCACGTAGATACATATGACGGATTGATAGAAACTTTAAATGATAAAAAAGGATTTGTTTCCTGTTTCTGGGATGAGGATAAAGAAAATGAAATAAAAGTGAAAGAAAAAACAAGTGCAACATTGCGATGTTATCCAATAAATAATGATGAAGTTGAAAAATCTGTAAACAATCCAAATAAAAATGGTAGATTTGCAATATTTTCTAAAGCATATTAAATTTTCTTTATCTAAATTGATATATCGGTTAATATAAACTTATACAACTTAACTACAAAATAGTGGGTTCAAAACCCACTTTTTTTATGAATGGAGGTGATCGTTTGATGATCAAAGACAACATTATCTCTGTTATTTCTTCATTCTTGTCCTCAGAAGATTTAGAGCTTTACGATTTAAATATCGCAGGCAACGAAACTATTTCTAAAATTGAAGTATTTATAATTTCTAAAGATGAGTTAAGTTTGAGTATTTTTGAAAGATTAAACCATCAGATCCAAAGATTAATTGATGAATTAGGTATAGAAAAGGGTACTTATGAATTAATTCTTTCAAGTCCCGGAATTGAACGTTCACTAAAAACAAAAAGACACTATGAACTAGCTTTAAATCAGGATATTAAAATTAAACTCTCATCTCCTCATAACGGTGAATATACATTTGTTGGTATTTTGTCTGAGGTTAATAGTGAAGATGTAAAATTATTGATCGATAACAGTTCACATATTTTTGAATTAGAAAACATTAAAAAAGCAAATATTAAATTTGATAAATTTAAAGTAAAAGCAAACAGTTGAGGTATTTATGCAATTAGGAAGTGACATTAAGCAAGCAATAGAATCTTTGGCTCTTGATAAAGGAGTCGCAGTAGAAAGCATGTATGAGGCATTAGTTTCTGCATTCAGATCCGCATATATGAGAATTCCAGGCGCTGCTGAGGAAGCAAGGGTAACTTTAGATCCTGAAAGTGGACAAATCACTGTATACGCACAAGAACTAGATGTGGATGGAAACGTGATGAAAGAGTGGGAGCCTGATATAAGTGATTCAGATTTTGGTCGTATTGCAGCACAGTCGTTTAAGCAAATGATGTCTACAAAAGTACGTGATGCAAAAAGAGCAACTGTTCTTGACGCATATATTGGAAGAGAAGGGGAACTAGTAACTGGTATTGTTACACAATTCGACCCACGTTTTAATCAAACAATTATTGATCTTCAAGATGCTGAAGCAGTCATTCCTTCAAGCGAAAGAATTCCCTTCGAAAGACTTGAGAGAGGAAATAGAATAAAAGCTTTAATTACCGAAGTGAGAGTTGAATCAAAAGGTATACCAATTGTTGTTAGTAGAAATCGTGGTGAATTTGTTCAAAGAATGTTGGAACTAGAAGTACCTGAACTTACTGATGGTACTGTCGAACTTCGTGCTATTGCAAGAGAAGCAGGAAGTAGAACTAAAATAGCTGTATTTTCAAATGATCCAAACGTTGATCCTAAGGGTGCTTGTGTAGGTTCAAGAGGATCACGTGTTAGGCAAATAGTTAATGAACTCAAAGGGGAGAAATTAGATGTTGTTGAATGGAGAGATGATAAGGTAAGATTTATTATCGAAGCTTTAGGGCCTGCTGATATCGATGAAGTAATTATTGATGAACATACTCAATCAGCAAAAGTAATAGTTAAAGATTCACAACTCTCATTGGCAATAGGAAAAGAAGGCCAAAATGCTCGTCTTGCTGCCAAACTTACTGGTTATAAAATCGACATTGAAGGTCTGGGAGATTCACCTCCAGAGGAGGAAGAACCAAAGCAAGAAGAAGAGTAATAAGTAAATGGCAAAAAAACGTATTCACCAAATAGCTAAAGAGCTTGATATTGCATCTGCAGATGTTTTACATAAAGCAAAAGAATTAGGATTTGAAGTTAAAACGGCATCGTCAGGCCTCACTCCTGAGGATGAAGAATTATTGGTTTTAGCAATCAATGAAGAAACAACAACTGATGAAGATCCAATAGAAGAAAAAAACTTAGATACTCAAGAAAATGCTATTGATGATAAGAGCGAACCTTTAATAGATGAAGAAACTGTACTTGAAACAAATGATGTGGAAGTAAACATTATTGAAGTTACTGAAGGTTCAACACCTGAAGATTTATCTTTAATTTTCGAAATTGATGCAACAACTGTAGTTGGTGATTTGATGTCTTTAGGAATTATGCAGTCTATTACATCTAATCTTAAAAATGATGAGATAGAAAAATTATTTGAAAAATATAATGCAATTCCTGAATTTATTCAAAAAATTGAAATAAAACGATCAGATATTATACAATCTGAAGATTTTGAAGATGATGACAACTCCTTGAAATCAAGACCTGCAATTATCACTGTTATGGGACATGTAGACCACGGTAAGACAAGCCTTCTTGATTACATTAGAAAAGAAAAAGTTGCCTCCGGTGAAGCTGGTGGTATTACACAACATGTTGGAGCATACAACGTTACTAATGAATCTGGAAGCGTAACATTCATTGACACACCTGGTCATGAGGCTTTTACTCAAATGAGAGCAAGAGGAGCTGACGTCACAGATATAGTCGTCTTAGTAGTAGCTGCAGATGACGGAATAATGCCACAAACTATCGAAGCCATAAATCATACAAAGGCAGCAGATGTTCCAATGATTGTTGCAATAAATAAATGTGATTTACCAGAAGCAAACCCATCACTCATAAAAGCTGATCTAACTAAATATGAGGTTGTTTCAGAAGACTTAGGGGGAGACGTTCCAGTAGTTGAAATATCTGCCACAACAGGTAAAGGTATAGATGATCTCTTAGAAACACTTAATTTATTGGCAGAAATAGAGGAATTAAAAAGTAATTTTGATTCTGAGCCTTCAGGATTCATTATTGAATCAAGGATGGAAGTAGGTAAAGGAAATGTTGCGACAATAATTGTAAAAAGAGGTACTTTAAAATCTGGCGATTTTATATATGCTGGCTCTGCATTTTGTAGAGTAAAATCTGTATTTGATCACAATGGCAAAACTTTAAAATCAGTAACTCCTGGATCACCGGCTGACATTATTGGATGGGACGAGTCACCAATTGCTGGAGATCAATTCGTAGCTGCAAAAAATCAAAAAATTGCAAAAAGTAAAGCTGAAGAGAATAAAAACAAATTAAAAGAATTTGATGACTCTAGTTATACCGTTGAATCGAGAGTATCCGAAATGATGCAACTTCTTCAAGAAGGTGAATTAAACACAATAAATATAATTGTAAAAGCAGATACGAATGGTTCGGTTGAAGCAATTAAAGATAGTTTACTTAAGCTCTCCGATGGAGATGTAAGTATACAAATTGTCCATGCAGCTGTTGGAGGAATAGTCTTATCGGATGTTGATTTAGCTGGTGCAACTGATTCATTAATTGTAGGTTTTAATGTAAGACCGGATAGTCAGGCTAGAAACATGGGCCAGAGTAAAGGAATTGACATTCGAACATATAATATTATTTACGAACTCATTGATGACATAAGTGAGGCAGTTAGAGGACAACTTACTGTAAAAACCGAAGAAACTGTTATTGGTATGGTAGATGTTAAAACAACATTTAGAGCTCCTAAGGTAGGAGTTGTAGCAGGTTCTATTGTAGCTGAAGGAAAAGTAGATTTAGACGCTAAAGCTAGATTGCTTAGAGACGGAGTTGTCATTTACGAAGGAAGCATCGTTTCGTTAAGAAGGTTTAAAGATAATGTTGAAACTGTAAACGAAGGCCTCGAATGTGGCATTGGCTTATCAGATTACAAAGATATAAAACAAGGTGACGTAATTGAAATCTTGGGAGAAGTCGAAGTATAACAAATATGGATAAAGGCTTGAGAGGAGGTAGAGTAAATCGAATTAATCCGATGGTACAGCAAATAATTTCGGATTGTTTTCTAAATAGTTCAGATCCTACTTTAAACAAAGCAACAGTTACTTTAGTTTCTACCTCACCTGATCTGAAAAAAACTACAGTACTTGTATCTTCAATAGAAAATAACAAATCATCATTGAGTCAATCATTATCTAGAAGTAAACAAAAAATACAACGAGTACTTGCAAAAGAAATGAAAACCAAATACGTGCCAACAATTATTTTTGAGTTAGATCACTCTTTTGAAGATATTGATAAAATAAATAAAATTATTGGGACTTTGAATGACAAATAATATTTCAGATTATTTCAACAATGGTTCAGTATTTATAACTGGACATGTAAATCCTGATGGTGATGCTTTGGGTGCAGCCTTTTCATTAAAATTGTTCTTAGATAGTAAAAATATTTTAGCTGATGTTAATTTTGACATAACAACAAAATTACCCTCAAATTTAAATCATTTACCTTATGATTTGATATCCGAAAATTACCAAGACAATTATGACACAGCGTTTGTATTTGATTGTGGGAATTCATCTAGACTTGGTAAATTTGAAAAACTTGTTTTAGGTTCAACAAATATTATTGTAGTTGATCACCATGTAGATCCTTCATTTGGAGATGTACAAATCATTGACTCACACGCTGCAAGTACAACACAAGTTTTATTCAGACAATTTAAGAATGAGAATATCGAAATTAGTAAGGATATGGCAAATTGTCTACTTACCGGTTTAATTACTGATACTGGAAGGTTTCAATACTCTAATACTACATCTGAGGTTTTTAATATTGCTTCAGAACTTCTTGATGCTGGAGCAAATCTCTCAGAAATAAGTGAAAATATTTATGGATCTATAGAATTTAATGCTTTAACTTTACAAAGTAAAGTTATTGAGAGAATTGTTCTTAAAGAAGAAATTAGCTTTGCTCACTCCATTGTTTTTCAAAATGATTATTCAGACTATCAAGTCGAACCAGAAGAGACAGATTTTTTAATTGATGTTGTAAGGCTTGTAAAAGAATCAAATGTAGCATTGTTACTAAAAGAACAAAAAGATGGTTCATTTAAGGGAAGTTTAAGATCAAGGGGAGATGTAAACGTTCAAAAGATTGCTTCAATCTTTGATGGCGGTGGACACATAGCTGCTAGTGGATTTTCAAGTGATGAATCTACTGAGGAAATCCTTAAAAAAATCGAAGATGAAATTAGAAAATTTATCTAACTTTTATTTAGTTAATAAACCACAAAACTGGACATCCCAAGATCTTTGTACAGTTTTTAAAAGACAATTTTCCTTTAGTAAAGTTGGTCACTCAGGTACCTTAGATCCAAATGCTAGTGGTTTAATGCTTCTTGCAACCAATAAATATACAAAACTGTTTGATTATTTAAAAGATACAAATAAAACATATGAGTTTGAAGCATTATTTGGTTATGAATCAGATAGTTTTGATATTGATACTGACGTCAGGAAAGTTGACTCAATTAACTTAAATTTATTACAAGATGAGCTACAAAAAGGAATAAATAGCCTTACAGGAAAAATTAAACAAACACCTCCAATTTATTCCGCAATTAAAGTTGATGGAAAAAGACTCTATAAATATGCTCGACAAGATAAAAATGTTGATATTCCGGAAAGAGTAGTTGAAGTTACTAGTTTTAATCTTTTAAATTTTGAAAATAACAAAGCTAAATTCTCAGCCACAGTTAGTAAAGGTACCTTTATTCGTTCATTAGCTGTTGATCTTGCAAACTACTTGGGAACAAAAGCAGTTGTTTCTTCAATTGTTCGTACAGATATAGGCGATTTAAATATTGAAAATTCAGTAACAATTGATAAAATTGATAAATTTCCAGAAAATGATTATCCAATACCTTTAGAGTGGACTAAATTATTTAACTTACCTGTCATTTCAGTGAATGATGAATTAGTTAAAGAGATTAAAAATGGTAACTTTTTACCTAATGATATTTTTAATGAAAATAATGTTTCTATCATTGAAAATAAAAATACAATTCTTGCTATTTATGAGCCCTACAATAAGAATAAATTTAAACCGCAAAAAGTATTGATATGAAAATTTATAATAATACAACGCTTGATACATATATCGAAGATAGTTCTGGTGTTGTGTGTATAGGCGGATTTGATGGGATCCATTTGGCTCATCAACAATTATTTAAAAAAACAATGAATATTTCAACTAAATTTGACATTGTTACTTTTGAAGTAATCCCTAAAATATACTTCAATGAAGACTTAAAGCCTTTGATATCAAATGAAGGTAGGGAAAGAATCTTTTCAACATTTAATCCTCAAAATCTTGTGTATTTAAATTTTGAAAATTTCAATAAAATTTCACAAGAACAATTTTGTAATTATTTAAAAAATAATTTAAAAGTTAAAAAGATTGTGGTTGGTAAAGATTTTAAGTTTGGTAAAAATAGATCAGGTGATATAACTACTCTTATTCATTTTTTTGGAGAGGAAAATATTTTTTTACTTGATGATTTCCTTATTGATAATGAAAAAGTTTCGTCAACAAAGATACGTTATTATCTCTCAAATGGTGATATTGAAAAAGCTAATAATTATCTGGGAAGAGAATTTTCTTTAATCGGTACTGTTATCGAAGGTAAAAAGATTGGTAGAAGTATAGGTTTTCCAACAGCTAATTTGTCATTAGATCAAGATACATTTATTCCAAATTTTGGCGTTTACACTGGAAAAATATATATAGACAATAATATTTTTAATACAATCGTAAATATTGGCTTAAACCCAACTGTCGATGACCAGGCAACATTGAAAATTGAAGCTCATATTTTTGATTTTTCATCTGATATTTATAATTCAAAGGTAGAGATTTCTTTAAGTAAATTTATTCGTAAAGAAATTAAATTTAAAAATATTGATGAATTGAAGGATCAAATATCTGAAGACATCAAAACAGCAAAGAAATACTTTTAATTTACACTTTAGATTCATTAACTACTATCATTATCTCGAATGAAGACCAAAGAAAATATTATCAAAGAATATGGTAAATCAGATAACGATACCGGATCAACAGAGGTTCAAGTAGCCTTACTTACAAAAAGAATAGAGGATCTGACTGGTCATTTAAAAGAACACAAGAAAGACCATCACACTCGAAGAGGGCTGTTGATGCTTGTAGGTAAAAGAAAAAGACTTCTTCAATATCTTGAAAATCAAGATGTTGAGAGATATAGATCTTTAATTGATAAACTTGGTTTAAGAAAGTAAATAAATATAAGATAGAGCGTTGTTAATTGAGAGCTTTTAAGGAAAGCTGGCAATTAATAACCTCATCTTGGAAAAGAGGATAAATGTCCGTAACAAATGTCACATGTAATATTGGTGATAAAGAAATTAAATTTGAGACAGGTAAATTAGCACTTCAGGCACCTGGCTCAGTAGTTGTAACATCTGGAGATACAAATGTTTTAGTAACAACAGTTGCTAACACGTCGGTTAGAGAGGGTATTGATTTCTTTCCATTAACCGTAGATGTCGAAGAAAGAATGTATGCAGCAGGTAAAATACCTGGAGGATTTTTTAGAAGAGAAGGAAGACAAACTGAGAAAGCAATATTAGCTTGTCGATTAATCGATAGACCTCTGAGACCTTCTTTTAAAGATGGCTTTAGGTGTGAAACACAAATTATTGCAACTGTCTTGAGCGTCGATAATGAGAATGAATATGATGTTTTATCACTTAACGCTGCATCTCTCGGCCTTCAGTTGGCAGGGATTCCATTAGAATCCCCAGTTGGTGCTGTAAGAATGTCATTAATTAATGATGAATGGGTTGTACAGGCTACAAGTACTGAACAAGAAGAGTCAATATTTGAAATGGTAATAGCTGGAAAGCTTAATGAAAAAAATGAAATAGATATAGTAATGGTCGAAGCAGGAGCAAAAGAGAACACATTTGAAAAAATTGATGCTGGAAGTGTTGCTCCTTCAGAAGAGATTGTCGCAAATGGAATAGATTTATCTAAAGAATATATCCAAGCATTGATTAATTCACAGAAAGAGTTAGTTTCAATGAATGAAATACCTTCTGTCGATTGGCCAATAGTTGAAGATTATTCTGATGAATTAAAATCAAAAATTGAAACAAGTTGCAAAGAAGAGTTGAATGAAATATCTTCTATAACTGAAAGATCAGAAAGAAGTAGTCGACAAAACGAATTACAAGAAAAAATTGTTGAAGAATTTTTAGATCCAGAAGACGATAATTCAAAAGCTATTAAGTTAGCCTTCAAATCAATATTTAAAGAATTGGTTAGAGATAGAGTAGTAAGTGGCGGCCCAAGACTTGATGGAAGATCTCCAACAGACATTAGAGATATTTCCTCTGAGATTAATTTACTCCCAATGGTCCATGGATCATCCTTGTTTCTAAGAGGTGAAACACAAGTATTAAATGTAACAACTTTAGGTATGTCAAGACTTGAACAGATGTTAGATACGATAGATACAGTTACTTCTAAGAGATATATGCATCATTATAATTTCCCACCATATTCGACAGGTGAAGCTTATATGATGAGAGGTCCAAAAAGAAGAGAAATTGGTCATGGAGCATTGGCCGAAAAAGCTATGATACCCGTGATTCCTCCAAAAGCTGACTTTCCTTACACTATAAGAGTTGTAAGTGAAGCAATTTCATCTAATGGATCAACCTCTCAAGCCTCAGTCTGTGCATCTAGTCTTTCTTTGATGTCGGCTGGAGTCCCTATAAGAGAACATGTATCTGGAATAGCAATGGGTTTAATTTCTAAAAATAGTGAATTTGTCACACTTACAGATATCTTGGGTGCTGAAGACGCATTAGGAGATATGGATTTTAAGGTTGCGGGAACAAGGGGAGTGATAACAGCTCTTCAACTTGATATGAAAATTGAAGGATTGCCGTCAGATATTTTAAGAAAAGCTTTAGAACAAGCAAAAGATGCAAGGCATCATATCTTAGATATTATGGAAGATACTATTTCAGAACCAGCTGATTCATTGTCTGGCAATGCACCTAGGTTAGAGTCAATCGAATTACCAAAAGATAAAATCGGAGAAGTTATTGGGCCAAAAGGTAAAAATATAAGAAAGATTGAAGAAGAAACTGGAGCTAGTGTAGAAATTGATGATGATGGAATTCTTACTTTAGGTTCCACTGAACAGGAATCTTTAGATACTGCTAGAGAAATGGTAATGGCAATCATTGATCCAGAAGAGCCAGAATTAAATCAAGAATATGAGGGTGAAGTTGTAAGCCTTGCAAAATATGGAGCTTTCATAAACATACTTCCTGGTAGAGATGGATTAATGCACATTTCTAAATTTCATTCTGAATTACGTGTTAATAACCCTGAAAAAATCTTAAACGTAGGAGATAAAATCATGGTTGTAGTCGATTCAATTGAAAATGGAAAAGTAGGTCTTACACCAGTAAATGACTTAGAAATTCCTGAAGATTCAATTGAAAAAAGACAGTCTGGTAATAAAGATAGAAATCCAAGATCATCAAAACCAAAAGATAATAAAAACGGTAATAAAAATCGTAAAAGAGTTTCTTTTGAAGATGAATTTGAAAAAGGTATATAGTTACTTACGGTTTCCAGTAAGTTTTGTTGGATTTGTTGCTTCAGTAGTTACATAAGCATCTGGATTTATTTCAGATACAATTCTAAGAACATCTCTTACTTTTTTGCGTGGAGCAACACACCATGCAATACTAACTTCGCCTTCCATACCCTCACCATTAATTAATGTAACTCCAAAACCATGTTTTCTTAATTCATTTGCTACTTTTTGGCTATCTGCATCTTTAGGAGCAAAAATTCTGACAACAACATCGCCTATTGCAATACTGGACTCAATATAAGATCCAACAATAGTTCCAGCAGCAAACCCAAGGGCATAACCTACTGCTAAAAAGGGATCATTTAGATCCCTAATGACTTGTGAGATAGCAATAATCCAAATTCCTGATTCAACAAATCCTAAGAGTGCACCAAATAAAGGTTTACCTTTATTTACATAAAGAGTTCTTAAAGTTCCTAAAGATTGATCGATTAATCGTAAAATAAATATGTATCCCGCAGCTAAAAGTAAATCCATTTTTAACTTTTAAGCTTTAAAGTCATATCGTCATAAACATTTTTCATTTTATGATGAGTATCTTTAACCAGTTGCTCAATACTCTCTTTGTTGTACTTTGACATATCGATTGGTTCAAGAGTTTTTATCATTGCCTTACCGCTTTTCATAAACTTGCTTCCTCTTGGCCATATATCTCCAGTGCCAGCAATAACAACCGGTAATATTCGTACATTATTTTGTTGAGCAATGTGAAATGCACCATTTTTGAATTCTCTAAATTCATTTTTATCAACTCGAGTACCTTGTGGGTATACCATTAATGACCACCCATTCTTGAATAAATTTTTTGCTTGTTCATTTATTGATTCTCTATCATTTGGATTATCTCTGTCAACTTTTATAAAATTGAAAGATTTAGCTGCCGTTCTAAATACTGGTAATTTATAAACTTCTTTTTTTGCCATAAAAGCCCATTTGATTTTCAAAAGTTTAAAAAGAATGAGGGAATCAATATTTGAAAGATGATTTGAAATAACAACAAAGGATTCATTA
>JBJKUD010000031.1:0-26413 GCA_045563315.1 Candidatus Actinomarina sp.
ATGATAAGAGTATGGATGCTCCATTATTTGAAAATTCTTCAACTATTTCAAAAAATGACCTCTGGTGAAATGGATCTAGGCCAGAAGTTGGCTCATCTAGAATTAAAGCTTTTGGCTTGTGTAACACTGCAAGGATTATGGCTGCTTTTTGTCTGTTTCCTTTGGACAGCTCTTTAATCGATGGGTCCACTTCTAATTCAAATTTGTCTGCTAATTCCATTGCGTAGTCAGTTGACTGCCCTCTCATATCAGCACCAAGTTTAAATAGTGATTTAGAATTGAGATTTTGTGGAAGCTGTGGGTCACCAGGAAGATAGCCAATGATTTCTTTTGCTTCAACTGGATTTTCAATTGTATTGATTCCTTCAACTGTAAGAGAACCCTCCGAGGATTTTAAGAAACCCATTAAGCTTCTCATTGTTGTTGATTTTCCTGCACCATTTGGACCAAGTAAACCTTTTACTTCTCCATTGTCAACAGAAATACTGATGTCAGAGACGCCTTTACCATTTTTGTATTTCATGGTTAGGTTTTTAATTTCAATCATTGTTTAATTATATAAAAAATAAATTTTTAATTTTCGCTGTCTTCAGAATTTTGTTTTTTTCTCAGCCAGGTAAGTAGAAGAGCAGGAATTAAAAACATAAGCATTTCATCCCATCCTCCTTGATGATGAAAAACTGGCGGAATATTTGTATAAATAAAAATCATAGGTAATTCTGTACAACCCATCTTGAAATATTTATCAATGTATCTGGAAGAAGCCCAAATAAGATTGTTAAGGATGCTAAAGATCCAATTAACAGATACTCTGATTTTTTAATCAAAAGCGTTTCTAAGGGTTCATCTACTTTTTCAATAGTTGCTATCCAAATAGGTCTTAGATAGAAATAAAAACCAACAACCGTAGAAAGTAAAAGAATTGATACTAAAAAATATTTTTCATAGGCCCAAAGATTTGTTAATAAAATAAATTTTGAGACAAAGCCACTCGTTAGAGGTATCCCAGCTAACCCAAACATGAAAACACAAAATGAAATTCCTAAAAACCTATTATTTTTTATAAGACCTTTAATATTGTCTATTTCAAAGTTAGAAGACAGTTTTCCACTTATTATTGAAAATATTGTGAAAATTCCAATTAGTTGAAGAATGTAAGCAAATAAATAAAACATAGATGCGCTTGTTCCGTTTACACCTGAAGTTATGCCAGAAAGAATAAATCCAGACTGAACAACTCCACTATATGCAATAAGCCTCTTTAGATCTGTTTGTACAGAAGCAAAAAATGATCCAATTAAAACTGAAAGCAAAATTACTACAAAGAAAAAAGTTTGAAAATCTTCAAGAATAAATGCTATTGATACCATACACATTCTCGCTATAACAATAAAAGAAGCTACTTTGGCTATTGAAGCCATGTATCCTACGTATCCAGTTGGTGAGCCTTGATAAACATCAGGAGCCCATGATTGAAATGGAGCAGCTGCAATCTTAAACAGTAAGCCAACAAATATGAATAAGACGCCTACGAAAGTAGTTAAAGGCACAATGTCAGGTCCTGTATATGCAAGTGCTAACGCAAAATCATAGAGACTCATGACAGAATATGAAACGTACACCAATGCAACGCCGTAAATTAAAACACAAGAAGCCAAAGATCCAAGTAGGAAATACTTCAAAGATGCTTCATTGCTTAATTTGTCGCTTCTATTTAACCCAGCCAATGCGTACAAACTTATCGATCCTATTTCAAGTCCAATAAATAACATAATTAAGTTCTCTGCATCAACCATTAGAAAGAAGCCAGAAGCACTCATCAAAATTAAAATAATAGCTTCGGAAGTTTTTTCATTTAATTTGGTGGAGGTATCCCATATTGGAAGAAAGTTTAAAAATAATATCATAGCTATCAACACATTTCCAAATAATGAAAATTCATCTAGGAGGATTTTTTGAGTGAAATATGAACTTATTCCATTTTGAAGAAAAAGGCCAAATTTTAAAAATACACAAAATACTGTTACCAGTATTCCAAAAAATGTAATCCATTTTTTAACAGTAAGACTAGTTTCAACAGTTATCGTAAAAAATAAAAGAATCAGAACAGTAATTACCAATGCAACTGTAGGAGAAATCACAATTAAATTGAATCCAATGGCTTCAGCGATTTGGCTCATTTTGATAGTCCTAATGTGCTGTTTATTGATTCATAAATAACTGATACATCTTGAACAACATAACTTTCAATAAAGCTTGGGTACAGTCCTATGAACAACATCAAGATAAGCAAAGGAGTAACTGACACAATTTCTTTTGAATTTAAATCAAGTATATTTTTGTTGTCTTCATGTGTTAACTCTCCGTTAAACATTCTCTGGTAAGCCCACAACATGTATATTGCAGCAAGCACAACTCCAAATGCTGCTATTGAAGAAAGCACATTAAATGTTGGAAAGCTTCCCATTAAAATCATAAATTCTCCAACAAATCCATTTAAACCAGGCAACCCTATCGACGCAAACGAAGTAAATAGAAAAATCCCTGCATAAATAGGCATAGATTTTTTTAATCCACCAAAATCAGAGATACGTCTTGTGTGTCTTCTTTCATAAAGGAAGCCAACAAGCATGAACAGTGCGCCAGATGTAATTCCGTGATTTATCATCTGAATTACTGCTCCCTCTAAACTTAAATATCTTCCCGCCGAAATACCAAGCATTACAAAACCCATATGACTTATTGAAGAATATGCAATTAATTTCTTAATATCGATCTGAACAATAGCGACTACTGCTCCATATATAATCCCAACTACTGATAAAGTAGCGATCAAGAACTGATACTCAATAAATCCCTCTGTGAAAAAAGGAATTGATACTCTTAATATTCCATAAGCTCCGACTTTTAAAAGTACTCCGGCAAGTAAAATACTTCCCGCTGTTGGGGCCTCTACGTGTGCATCAGGCAACCAAGTATGAAGTGGAAAAATAGGGACTTTAATCAAGAAACCGAATGTAAAGAGAAGAAATAGTATTTTTGATTGACTTGAAGTTATTGACAATGAGGATAAAGAGTCAAAATCGAGTGCAAAATTTCCTGAGGAAATATAACTCAAAACTCCTGTGTATATTGTTCCAGCAAGAATAAAAATTGATCCAAAAACTGTGTACAGAATAAACTTGATTGTTGCATATCTTCTATTTTCACCACCCCAAATTCCCATTAGGAAATACATTGGTATGAGCAAAGCTTCAAAGAAAATAAATAAAGAAATTAAATCACCTGCTAAGAACACACCGTTCACTGAAGCTTGGAGTACCATTAGCGAACCCAAAAATCCTTTACTGAAAGAGTGGTTTTCATTTAAAGAAAGAATTGAAAGCAACACAAGTAAACAATTTAATGTTACCAATAAAAATGACATCCCAGAAAGTCCAATAATTAGATCAATACCATATGCACTTATCCAGGAAAACTTATCTACAACGTAAAAGCTAGTTTTTAAATTTTGATTTAAAAATATGTACAGACACAACCCAAGTGGAATAAGGGTCAAAAAGATTGTTAATGGCCTAAATAGCTCTGCTCTTCTTTTTGGTATTAAGAATATAAAAAATGAATTAACTAATGGAAGAAGTATAAAACTGTAAGTTACACCTATCACGATAAATCCTCAGGAGAAATTAAAAATATAAGCACCAAAATTAAAGTAAATAATCCAAAGTAAACTACATAGTTTCTAACTAATCCTGTCTGGGTATAGGACAACTGTTTCGATGATTTAAGAAAATACTTTGAGATACCATTAACTATTCCGTCTATAGTCATAGCGTCAACAGTCACAGCTACTCTTCTTGATGCCGACTTTAAGCCCTTAACAAATACTACGTTTCCAATATCATTAATAAAAATAACGTTCTTTGATAAGCTTTTAATTTCATTGATAAACGGAATTTTTATTTTGAAATAGGAAATAATATCAAAAATATAAATTAGATATGCGAGAACAAGACCAGTAAATCCTGCGCCTATGGACAGTACCGCCAAAACTGCAAGAGTTAATCCTTTTGGTAAGTGAGTGACTTCTACATGATGAAGTGTTTCTTCCAAGACTTTTTCTAGACCATGAAAAAAAGGTGTATTTATAAAGCCAATAAAAATTGTAAATATACCAAGAAGAATCAAAGGTCTTGTCATATTTTTTGGAGCTTCATGAATATTTTCTAAACTATTTTTTGGTTCTTTAACAAAAATTAATAACCAGTGTCTACCCATATAAAATGCTGTCATAAAGGCAGCTAACAACGATAAACCCCAAAAACCATAGTAAATTCCACCTTTTGAAAAGACTGAGGCAAGTATTTCATCTTTTGACCAAAATCCGGCAAGAGGAGGTATTCCCGATATAGCTAAAGTACCTATCCCCATCATGGCGGCAGTAATGGGCATTTTTTTTCTCAATCCACCCATTTTGTGAATGTTCTGTTCATGGTGCATTTCATGAATAACTGCACCAGCTCCAAGAAATAAGAGAGCTTTAAAAAATGCATGTGTGACTAAATGAAAAATTGCTGCAACATACGCCCCAGCGCCAATTGCAATAAACATAAATCCAAGTTGAGATATTGTTGAGTAAGCCAACACTTTCTTTATATCATCTTGATTGATTGCAGCAAAGGCAGCAATAAGAGCTGTCAAAAGTCCAAATCCAATTATTGTTAAACTCCCAAGTTCTGAAAATTGTAACATTGGAGAAACTCTTACGAGCATAAATACCCCTGCAGTAACCATTGTTGCAGCATGAATTAAAGCACTTGCAGGAGTGGGTCCCTCCATTGCATCTGGGAGCCAACTAAATAATGGAAACTGGGCAGACTTTCCAAATGCACCTAATAATAGAAATAAAATTAGTAGATCGAGATTTGGTGGTTGTTTAATTAATACGGAATCAAAAATATCAACAAAATTAAATGTTTTAAAATAATTTAAAATCATCATTAAGCCAATTAGAAATCCGAAGTCACCGATACGATTCAAAATGAAAGCTTTATTTCCTGCTTTTGCAGCAGAATTTTTTTCATACCAAAAAGAGATGAGCAAGTAAGAGCTCAATCCTACTAGCTCCCAACCAAAAAACATTACCAGAAAATTTCCAGACAGTACGAGTAAAAGCATTGAGAAAACAAAGAAATTAAAGTATTCAAAATATTTCGTATATTTTTCGTCTTTACTCATATAAGAGGTAGAAAATAATTGAATTACAAGACTTAGACCAGAAATAAGAATCATCATTACTCCAGATAAACCATCCAAATAAAATTCAAAAATTATTTGTGGACTTGGATACCATTCAAATAATTCAAATTTGATTGGTTCAAATTTATCCAATAAAAGATAGACAAACATAAAAAACGATACTGCAACTGAAAGTAGAGCAGCATTAATTGTTATAAAATTTGTAAGCAGTTCATTTAAAAACTTAGATGCTACTTTAAGAAATAAAGCAGTCAAAAGAGGGAGTATCACTACAGCAAGAATTAGAATCTCCAAAATTATCCTTTCGATGAACTCAACATATCTACAGAAGCAGATTCTTGTTTTTTGAAAATAGAAACGATTATTGCAAGACCCACTACTACTTCAGCCGCTGCTACAACAAGTACAAAAAATACAGCGATTTGTCCATCAATTAATCCCAAATGCTTTGACGCTGTTATAAAGGTTAGATTTACTGCATTCAGCATTAATTCAATACACATAAACATAATTAATGCATTCTTTCTGAACATCATCCCTAAAAAACCAATAGAAAATAATATCGCAGAAAGGGTTAGGTACCAGTCTGAAGTTACTTCAATCATTTGATTCACTTTTCTTAAACTCGTAAGCTAATGCCAGAGCAGAAGTGGTTGCAACGATTAAAAGAATTGAGATTACCTCAAAAGGAAATACCCATGAAGTGAACATTGAAGATGCTAGAAGTGAAGGAGTTCCCTCAATTACATTTTCTGATTCAGGAAATAGTAAGTCCCAATTGAGCCCATTCTCTAAACCAATATATACAATAATCGAAACCAAAAGGATTAAAGTTCCAGATATTAAAAAGGTTTGACCTTTTATTTCTTTCCTTGATTGTTCTGGTTTATCAACTCCAATCATCATTATTACAAAAAGAAACAATGTCATCACAGCTCCTGCATAAACAAGCATTTGGACCATAGCTACAAATGTTGCGTTTAAAGTAATGTAAACAATAGCTAAAGAAGTTAAGGTTAAAACCAATCCCATTGCATTATGCACTGGGTTTCTAGCGAATACTACAATCAGCGCCCCTAGTATTATTAACAATGCTGGTATCGCAAAAAGTAGTATCTCTGTCACACTATTCTTCCTCTAAAAATTGACCTTTTTCAGGATCTCTTTTGCCAACTCCTAATGAACCAGTCCAACTTACTAAGTTTTGGTAATTTGGATTTCCATTTGAAGAAGTTGCTCTCATCCATCCATCTGAAGTTTTTAATTCATTAAAGTTTGTTAGCTTAGTCTGTTCCTCATGAGTATTTGGAATCCCCTCTTCGTCAACTAATAAAACATCTTTATCAAATACAGCCTCATCTCTTGATCCAATACTGATCTCAAAAAGAGAAGACATTGTGATTGCTTCTGTTGGACAGGCCTCTACACATAGTCCACAGTAAATACATCTAAGCATATTGATCTCATAAATGAATCCATATCTTTCTCCTGGGCTAACTGGCTGTTCTTCTGGATTATCCTCTCCTCTTACATAAATACATTGAGCTGGACAGACACCCGCACAAAGTTCACAACCTATACACTTTTCCATTCCATCTTCATATTTATTTAAAACATGTCGTCCGTGGAATCTTTGTGGCTTTGCCCTAAATTCTTTAGGGTACTTATCGGTAACCGATTTTTTGAATAACTCTTTAAAGGTTACTTTTAAACCTTTTACTAAATCATATCCCGCGCTCATATAGTTCCTAACTCCAAGGTAATCCAAAATCTCTAATTCCTAAGACAACTGCAGAAACTAGAAGCCAAATCAAGGATATTGGAATTAACCTCTTCCATCCTAATTCCATTAGTTGATCATATCTTAATCTTGGTAATGTGGCTCTTATCCAAAAATAGACAAATAAAAGACCCACCGTTTTCAAACCTAGCCATATAGTTGGCATTATTGCCGATAAAAATGGAGGAAAAATTCCAGGAAAGGTTGGACCTAGCCAGCCACCTAGAAAAAAGGTTGCAGTGATGGCACACATGTTAAACATGTTGATGTACTCAGCTAGAAAAAACATTGCAAATCTAAACCCTGAGTATTCTGTATGAAAGCCACCGACTAATTCTTGTTCTGCCTCAACAAGATCAAAAGGGGCACGGTTTACCTCTGCGATTGATGCTACAAAGAAGATCCCAAAAGCTAAAAATTGAGGAAACACGTTCCAATTTGGAATAAATCTAACTATAGAATCAATTAAGGGAATAGTGCTCGATAAATTTCCAGACTGGCTTTCTACAATTTTTGACATTGACATGGATCCTGAATATAAAATTACCGGAACTAAAGATAGTCCCATAGCGGCTTCGTAAGAGATCATTTGAGCAGATGCTCTAACACCCCCAAGTAGCGGGTATTTAGAACCTGAAGACCAACCTGCTAAAACAACACTATAGACAGCTAAAGAAGAGACTGCTAAAAAAAATAAAACTCCAACATTTATATCTGCACCCACTAAATTTATAAATCTAGTTTCTCCTCCGATTGTTAAGTCAAAACCTGGCCCTAATGGAATTATCATAAATATTAAAAAAGAAGGTACTAAGGCAATTATTGGAGCCAACAAATACATTGCTTTATCAGCCTTCAGTGGAAGGATCTGCTCCTTTAATAAGAGTTTTATTGCATCAGCAAGAGTTTGCAAAATCCCAAAAGGTCCCGCCCGATCTGGTCCAACTCTTGATTGCATCCCGGCAACTACTTTTCTTTCTAGCCAGATAAGAATGATTGTATTTGTTAATACAATTCCTAAGACTAAAAGAGGTTTAATCAGCGAAACTAAAATATCAATTGACACTTAGTTCCTCCAAATTGTTTACTTCAATTAGGTCGTATGGTTTAGATGTATCAATATCTCTGAATCCTCTTCTGTTTAAGGGAGCAATTATTAATTCATTAGGTAAATGATTATTAATTTTAATTTTTACCTGTAACGAACTTTCTCCTTGTACAAGATTTGCTGTGTAGCTAGATAGGTTATGTTTACTGAAAGTTTCATTATTCATTTCTATGAATCTTTCGGATCCTAACATCGAAATTGAAGGTGAATTAATTTGGGTCGACGAGTCTCCATAAAGTCTATTAACAAAAAGTATTTCAAGACTTCCTGACTCAACATTTTTTATTTCAATGTTGATAGATTTTGAATTTAAAACCCCATCAAGATTTGAAGGCTTGTTTAGATTGTCAAAAGAGGGAACATTATCTTTATCTAAATAGTCATCGCATAATAGTGAATTTAACTCATGTTCTGATTCATAGTTGTTTTCAATATCTACTTTATTTAATAGCATTGACCAGTATTCCCATTCGTTTAAGACAGAACCAGAAGTAGGTAGAATTTTATTTTGTTTAAGTGTTCTCATTTCAAGATTTGTAAATGTGCCCTCTTTTTCTCCAAATGAAGTTGTTGGAAGAATTATGTCGGCCAGCTCTGTTGTTTCATTTCTAAACAAATCTAAGGAAATTACAAAATTTGCATTTATTAATTTATCTTTTATTTGGTTACTGTAAATTGAACTATTTACTGGATTAGATCCAATGGTAAATACAATATTATTTTTGCTACTATCAAATTCATTTATAAACTCATTCAAACCCTTGACTAGGTTTATATTCTGCAATGCACCAAATGTATTGCCCTTTGAAAAACAATTTATTATTTTTAGATTTGAATTTTTATCTAAATAATTAATTAACTTTGAAATAGGATTTGTGTTTTGAATTGGCGACGACTTTCCAATTATTGCTAATACATTTTTATCATTTATTAATTCATTGAAATTAGGTATGTCAGATATTTCTACATTAAATTCTAAGTTTTTAGAAACTATTTCTTGACCAAAATATAAATCTGCTAATTCTCTCATAGCTGTATTGGTATGACCAAATATTACTAATTTTTTTCCATTTTTGACTGCCTGTCTTATTCTTAAGTAAAGAGTGGGAAGATTATCTTTTATATCTTGTGCCCATAAAATTATTGTATCTACTGAATCTAAATCCTGAACTTTCCCCAATAAATTATTATTCTGAAAATATCCATCATATAAATAATCATCACTTAAATAGACACCCATGTTTTTATCGTTATTAACCTTATTTAAATTTTCTACAAAATTATTTAATGCATAATATTCCTCGTTAGTACTGTTATGTCCGACTAGAAAGCTGATGTTTGAATTATCGTCAGCAGATATTTTATTACTGATTAGTTCCATTGATTCATTTATGGTTATTTCATTTATTGAACTGTTGTTAAGTAGAGGTTTTAAAATTCTTTTTTCTGAATGTAAATATTCAAAGTTATACCTTCCTTTATCTGATAGCCAACCCTGATTTGTGAATTCATTATCTTCGCCTAAAATTCTCAGCATTTTGTTTTGAGAGACGTTTAATTCAACTGAGCATCCCATTGAAGAGCAATTTGAAGTTGATGAGACTTTTTTAAGATCCCATGGTCTTGCTTTAAATCTATATGAGGTAGATGTTAATGCTCCAACAGGACAAATTTGCACCGTGTTGCCTGAAAAGTATGATCTAAACGGTTCGTCTGGAAATGTGTTTACTTGGGTTTTGTTTCCTCTTTGAATAAATTCAATTAACGGATCACCAGATATTTCATCAGAAAATCTGGTACAACGTGCACACAAAATACATCTTTCCCTATCAAGAAGAATTATTTCTGAAATTGGTATAGGTTTTTCGAAATGTCTTTTATCTTCAACAAATCTTGACTCTCCAGGTCCATAAGCCATAGTTTGATCTTGTAAAGGACACTCTCCAGCCTTATCACATACTGGACAATCTAAAGGATGATTTATCAATAAAAATTCTAAAACGCCCTCTTGAGCTTTTTTTACAACTTCTGATTCTGTATCAACAACTAGATCTTCTGAAACTTTAGTAGTGCATGAGGGGACTAAAGTTTTTCCACGTGGCGTTTCAATCTCAACTAAGCACATTCGGCACATGCCAACTGGATCCATTCGTTTATGCCAACAAAATCTTGGAATATGAATTCCAGAATCTTCACAAGCTTCAATGATTAACTGATCAGAATCCGTGCTAATTTCTGAACCATTAACATTTATATTTATATGATTACTCATTGAGCAATAGGTATCTTAGTTGGCAACATTTTCATTAATTCATCTGAAAAATTATCTAACAAAGAAGTTATTGGAGATACAGCTGAGGGACCCAGAGGGCAGATTGTTGTCATTTTTGGAGGCCATGACAAGCCTGGGGAAATATTATCACAAACGTCTACTAACAAGCTTATGTCTGAAAGCCTTCCTCTTCCACTTGCTATTCGTTCTAGTATCATTTCTAACCATGTAGTTCCCTCTCTACACGGAGTGCATTGACCACATGATTCATGAGCAAAAAAACTTACTATGCTTTTCGCTGCATAGACTAAATTAGTATCCTCGTCCATTGCAACAACTGCGCCAGAACCAAGCATAGATCCAGCATTGGCAACATCATCTATTGTCATTTTTATATCAAGTTGTTCTCCGGTAAACCATGGTGCAGAAGCACCCCCTGGAATAAATGCTTTTACTTTTTTATCATCTTTAATTCCATTCCCAAAAGTATCGATGAATTCTCCAAAACTTTTTCCCATTTCTATTTCAAAATTTCCTGGAGTTCTAACATGTCCTGAAAGGCTAAAGATTCTTGTTCCTGTCGAACCCTCTACTCCAAGCTTTGAGTACTCTTTTCCTGAATTATTTATAATCCATGGAACTGAAGATATTGTTTCAACATTATTTACTAAAGTTGGTTTATTGTATAAACCCATTACAGCAGGAAAGTAAGGTGGTTTTAATCTAGGCTCTCCTCTTTTTCCTTCAAGTGAGTTTAGAAGAGCAGTTTCTTCTCCACAAATATAAGCTCCCGCTCCAAGGTGAACGACTATATCAAGTGATAAGTTAGTTCCAAGTATGTTTTTCCCTAGATAACCTTTTTCATAAGCTTGCTCTACTGCTTCTTGGACTCTTCTTGCAGGTTTTGCATATTCACCTCGAATATAAATGAATGCCTTTTTGATATTTGAGGCAAAGCATGTAATTATCACACCTTCAATTAATTGATGTGGATCTCTTTCTAAAAGAATTCTGTCTTTAAAGGTCCCCGGCTCCGATTCGTCACCATTGATAACTAAATATCTGTCTTCATCTTCGGCTAAAAAACCCCATTTTACACCTGTAGGAAAACCTGCTCCTCCTCTACCTCTTATGTTTGAATCTTTAATTTCATTAATTACATTTTCTGGATTATCTTCTTTCAATACTTTTTTCAAAGCACTGTATCCATTATTTTTTTCATAAACTTCAATATTGTGACTGTTCTCAGGGAAATCACGCATATGTTTTGTAAGCAGTAAAGTTTCTTTCATTATTTATCTTTCTCTTTTGCGGTTCCAATATTTTGAAAACCTGGCACAGAATATGATGAACCGGTATTATCTTCAATTGCCCAGTCAAATGATTTTGTACCTCCAAATTTATTCTGTAATTGATCTGCAACGATTACTTCTGGCTTTTCGTTTTTTAAAAACTCACACATTTCAATTGTTTTTTCAGGTGTTAATCCCTCTACTGTTTCATAATTCACCTGTACAGCAGGAGCACCTCCGCATGCTCCAATACATTCAACTTCTTCAAAAGTAAATACTTTATCTTGATCTGTCTCGTAATTTTCTAATCCAGTAAAGTCTTTTACTGAGTTTATTACACTTCTCGAATCATTAATTTCACAAGATATTGATTTACACACACTTAATAAATAAGTTCCTGTTTGTTCCTCTTTATACATTGAATAAAATGATGAAACAGATTTTACTTGAACTTCCGTGATGTCAACAAGATTACTAATTTCAACAATAGAATCATCAGAAATAAATCCATCCTTTTCTTGTGCCAAGTACAAAAGTGGACCAAGTGCAGACCTTTTTTGAGGATATAGTTCAATTATCTTATTAGCTTTTTCTAGCAATTCATTATCCCAACTCATCGATCAACATCTCCTAATACAGGGTCAAGAGATGCAATAGCAGCTACGGCATCAGCTATAGGACTATCAGACATTACTACAGGTAGAGCCTGAAGATTACAAAATGAAGGGCCTCTAACATGCATTCTATAGGGCTTAGGTGATCCGTCAGAAACAATAAAACAGCCTAGCTCACCTCTTGGAGATTCTACTGTTGTATAAACCTGGCCTGGTGGGACCTTAAATCCTTCAGTGTAAATTTTGAAATGATGAATTAGTGCCTCCATTGATTCATCCAATCTTTTTCGCGGTGGTGGTGTAATTTTTTTGTCTTGAATTTTAAATGGTCCTTTTGGCATATCGCTCATAACCTGTTCAACTATTTTTAAACTTTCAAAAATTTCAAGAACTTTAATTCTCCAACGAGCAAAAACGTCTCCTTCTTTTAAAACTGGGACATCAAACTCATATTTATCTATTCCTGAATAAGGCTGCATTTTTCTTAGGTCCCATGCGTAACCACTTGCTCTCAAACTTGGACCTGTAATTCCATATGCAAAGCATTCCTCGGTTGTTAAAATTCCAACATTTTTTAATCTCCCCTGCCAAATTGGATTATCTAAAAGCATTTCATCATAATCTTTTAGTTTTTCAGGAATTACTTTAAGAATTTCTTCAACATCTTTTTGCCAATTATCTGGAAGATCTGCTGCAACGCCACCCGGCCTAATGAAGTTATGATTCATCCTAAGACCAGTTGTCTTTTCAAAAAAATCTAAAATCAACTCTCTTTCTCTGAATCCAAAAATCATCATTGATAAAGCTCCAATATCCATACCTCCAGTCGCAAGTGCAACAAGGTGAGAGGAAACCCTATTTAGTTCTGTCATAAGAATTCTTATTGTTGAAGCTCTTTCAGGAACTTCTATATCAAGTAATTTTTCAGTTGCTAAAGAAAAAACAAGTTCATTAAAAAATGGAGATAAATAGTCCATTCTTGTAGTGTTTGTAGGACCTTGAAAATAATTTAACTCTTCTCCTGTTTTTTCCATTCCGGTATGTAAATAGCCGATTACAGGCTGGACTCTTCTAACTACTTCACCTTCAAGTTCTACCTGAAGCCTTAAAACACCATGAGTAGATGGGTGCTGGGGACCCATGTTAAGAATCATTCTTTCATCATCTGATACATCTCCTTCAATGAAGTAATCATCGACAACCTCTGAGCCCATTTGTATTTTTGTATTAATATCATCTTCTTGATCGAGCATTTTTTGCGATCCTTCATCAGTTGATGAAATATTCCAACCACCTTCCTCAGAATTTGTTGCCCAAAGATCTATATCTTTTAAAGATTCGTTATTTTCTTCCATATTTATTCGACCTTTGGTGCGTTTTTAAATTGAACTGGGATTCTTCCAGAACCATAATCTTTTCTTAGTGGATGTCCATTCCAGTCATCTGGCATTAAAATTCTTGTTAAATCAGGATGATTCTCAAAGTTAATACCAAACATATCAAAAACTTCTCTTTCGTAAAAGTTTGCGCCTGGATAGAGGCTTGTGATCGAAGGAACAGATAGTTCATCATCAACTTTTACTACAAGACTCACTCTTTTGTTTTTAGAGACGGATAAAAAATTTACTATAATCTCAAATCTTGGTTCTTTTTTTCTAAACCAATCAACAGCTGTTAAATCGACCATCATTTCAAATCCATCATTTTTTAATTCTTCGACTTTTTCAAAATATTCATTTGAATTAAGTTCTATATTTTCATCCATTATCTATTTATCTCTCTGTCCATAATTTTTTGATGTAATGTCAAAATTCCATGCATTAATGACTGTGGTCCTGGAGGACATCCAGGTACATATATGTCTACTGGAACAATGTGATCTACACCCTGAACTAGTGCATAATTGTTAAACATTCCACCAGTTGAAGAACAGGCACCCATTGCAATAACCCATTTTGGTTCGGCCATTTGATCATATACTTGCCTTAAAACAGGAGCCATTTTTTGCGACACTCTTCCAGCAACTATCATTAGATCCGCCTGTCTTGGGGATGCTCTGAAAACTTCCATTCCATATCTTGCTAAATCATATTTAGCAGATCCTGCGGCCATCATTTCTATCGCGCAGCATGCAAGACCAAAAGTAACGGGCCACATGGATTGTGTACGAGACCATCTCACAGCTTTATCAATTGTGGTCGTAAAAATATTATCAGGTGAATACATTAAACACTTCCCTCATAGTCTTGGACTGGTTCGTGATATCTTTGTCTTCTAGGTACATTCCAATCAAGAACATTTCTTTTCCAGACATAATATAGAGTTTCAAGAACAAAAAATGTAAATATGAAAATTACGATAATTCCATACCAGCCCAATTGCTCAAATCTAGTCGCCCAAGCCAACAAAAAAATTATTTCTATATCAAAAACAATGTAAAGCATCGCAACCATATAAAATTTCACTGGGAATCGTTGAGAAGGTTCTTCTTCAGGAAATATTCCAGACTCATATGGAGATAACTTTTCAGGTGTAGGATTTTTGGGAGATAGTAAATATGAGACGCCTAAAGATACAAGCGCAAAGCCGACGCCAATAAATAGCATTACCAAAATTGGTAACCAATTAATCACATTCCCTCCCTAATTGTGAAAATTTTCACAATCTATGATTCTATTTTAGTACTTATTCAGGTTTTAGTTAGATGGAAAAGGATGGAGATTTAGTGAAAAACCTCAATGTTTTAAATGGTAAAATGAATTTAGCTGACAATAAAAAAGTCTCCTTTAGGGTTAACCTTGCCTCATCGAATAAAAGCTCGACAACAAAATTAATGGTGTTTTTATCTACTGATGCGATTCTTAAAAGTCTTTTTGTCATAAATGGGCTTTGAAGTACCAATCTTGCTATTGCACAACTTAAAAAATGTTTGCCAAACCTTTTATTGAGTTCTTTTTCATATCTTTTTATATTTTTATTTAAATCAGTACCGTCTAAAGATGTAAATGTTTCTTTTGCTAACAAGTATCCAGCTTCCATTCCATAAAATATTCCTTCTCCACTCATTGGATTAATCATAGATCCTGCATCCCCAACCAGAGCTACTTTATCATGAGCTAATTTTGGTCTTGAAGATGCAAACGGAAGCATGTAACTTTTTTCCATTCTTAGATTCTCGATTACAACACCTCTTGCCTCTAAGGTGTTAACAAAGTTATCTAGCATTTGATTAATGTCCATATTATCTTTTTTGAACAAATTTAAGGGCATCCCAATTCCAATATTGACTAAATTACCTTTGCTTGGAAATGCCCATGCATATCCTTTGAGGGCTGAAACATTTATTTCAAACATTAAAGTTCTTTCTTTGAATATTTCAACATAATTTGGACTATCAATATATGCTCTGATAGCTATTGCTTTATGAATATCAGTATTCTGTTTAAGGTCTAAATTTTTTCTAACTCTTGAGTTAGCTCCGTCTGCTCCAACTAATAATCTTGTAAACATAAACTTTTTTTGATTTTCAGAATCTTGGATTTCTACTCTTAAAATATTTTCATCTTCTGTGTTTTCATATTTTATAAATCTCGTATTTTCATAACTTTCTACATTTAAATCTTTGGCTATGTTAAAAATGCGATTATCAAGCTCATATCTTGGTATCACATAAACGACAGAATCGTCTTTGTTTTTAACTTTGGGAATATAATTCTGAATGCCTATATTGTCTGGGCCAAATAATGAAGTAGAAATCACTTGCGGTTCGTTTTCTAAAATGTGCTCATTGTTAAATCTTTTTAATGCATTTATCACTCCAGGGCCTATTGCATCACCACAAGATTTGTCTCTAGGAAACATTGCTTTGTCAATTATTCCAATTTTTAGATTTGGGTTCATGTTTTTGTATGAAATTGCTGTATTGGAGCCAGATGGGCCCGCGCCAACGATTAATACATCATATATTTTTTCATTTTTCATGCGTTATGTCTTTAAAAATACTCTAAATATTATTAAAACGTTAATTTATAGAAAAATAAAAAAATATATGTAGGTTATCATATTTTTTAATACTTATTAGATTGTGCATTAGTGAAAGAAAATAATAAAATTCCACCAGCAACAGTCAAGAGATTGCCTCTTTATCTACAGTGTCTTGAACTCATCGATGATAAAACTATTGGAATATCTTCAAAAAAACTAGCAGAACTTGCAAAAGTTAATGACGCACAAGTTAGAAGAGATTTGTCATATCTTGGCACTCTAGGTACAAGAGGTGTTGGATATGAAATTTCTACATTAAGAAATCAACTTCAACTTGAACTTGGATTAGTTGAGGGCTGGAGCGCAGTTATTGTAGGGGTTGGTAACCTTGGATCGGCACTTGCACATTATGGAGGATTTCAAGAAAGAGGATTTGGTGTTGTGGGACTATTTGATGATGATCCAAAGAAAATCAATAAACAAATAGCCGGATTAGTAGTTAAGCCAATATCAGAAATAAAAAATACTTGTGAAAAATATAATGTTGCAATAGGGATAATTGCTACACCAGGAAAAGTAGCTCAAGAAATTGCTGACAAGCTTATAGAATGCAACATCAAATCAATTTTAAATTTTGCACCTGTTTTACTTAAAAATACTGCTGATGTTCAAATCAGATCAGTTGACCTTTCACAAGAGCTTCAAATATTAAGCTATTACTTAGATAGACCAGTTTTAAAAGCAGTTAAATAAACTTTTAGAAATACCTTCATTTTCCCTCAAGATTTTTTGCTTTAGAAATACCCCAGACAATTATTTGATCTCGTGCTTTTTCCCCCAAATCATGAGGGGTTAAAGAAATGTTTAATCTAAGTTCTTCATTTAAAAAAATATTAATTATTTGAGTTGGTGTTTTTTTTTGAAGTTTAAAATCTTTTTCTAGTTCTCTCTTTAAAGAGGACTCTAGAATAATTTCCTGTTCTACACTTAGCTCTAAATTCATTCCTTTTAAATAGACTAGAGTTCCGGATATTAGATTTTTTATTAAATATGAAGTATCTAAAATCATGCAAAAATTTGAACAATAATTAAACCATTTGGGCCAGATATAATTCCAATTCCTATTCGTTTAAATTCGGTGTCTAAAATTGTATCACGGTGTGACTCAGAACTCATTAAACTTTCATGGCCTGAGTATATAGTTGAGGCCATTGCTAAATTTTCACCTATAAATTGTGGAGGTGGGTAGCCAACCTGAAGTAATCGTTCTGTCACTAAATTACCATTACTCGGATCTTTGTGGCACCAAAAACCCTCTAAATACATTTTCTTTGCATAATCCTTTGCAATATTTGATAAAGTCTGCGAGAACTCTAATGGGTCAGAATTTACATTGATTCTTTCAATATTGACCATTTCAAATAATTCACCTGTTTCTTTTTGTTTAGATATTAATTTAGCTTCAGAAAATGAGGGAATTTCTAGACATCCTGATTCATTGAGGGATAAAGAGGTTTTTCCTGTAAGCTCTTTAATGTTTGATGTGATTTTTAAAATATCTGTTCCAGTTATAACTTCAAGTGTTTGCTGAGGAACCCCGTCTGAATTTAAATAAAAAGATACAATATTTGATTCTTTAATATTTTGATCAAGATAAATTGGGAGCGACAAAAGAGAAATTATTGTAAAGAAGAATGTTAATACTAAATTGCTCAAAATTACTGAACCAATGCTTCCCAATAATTTATTTCCAATATCTTTTTTGGAATCTTGTCGATAAATAAAGGTTTGAAATAATGAACTTAACGTTATGACGGAGATGAATATTGTTACCCCAGCAAATATTTGAGATGTAAGTTGGTTTGAATTTAGCCAACTACTTATATACTCACCGATTGTAAAAGAATACGTAAAACTTAAATATATAGATATTAAAAAGGTCACTAAATAGTAAATAATTAAAACAGAACCCCGTTTCCAGCCAAAATATATTAGATAAATAATAAATAGATATATGAAGATGTCTAAATAGTCTAAATTATTTAGAAAAACTAGTAAATTTTCGATATTTTCAAGCATTTTTAAAAATTTTTTGTTTCTGCTATTGAAGAGTACACAGATTACGCTATTGTTGTAATACATTCCTACAAATATGTAGGAATTTTTTAATTTCAGTGACTGAAAGGAAATTATATGAAAAATCGCAAAGCTTTAGCTTTGATTGCGGTTTTAGCGTTAGTAATTGCTGCCTGTGGTGGGTCTGATGGCGGATCTGATGAGGCTGTTGAAGAAGTAGTTGAAACTACTGAAGCACCAGCTGAAGAAGCCACAACTACTACGGCTGCACCTGCAAGCGATCCACTTGTTTTGGCATCTTTGATGCCACTTTCTGGTGATTTAGCTGCACTTGGACCTGGTATTGCACTAGGAGCTGCTCTCGCTGTACAACAAATCAATGCTGCTGGCGGTATAAACGGAGTCCCTGTTGAACTCATTGAGGGAGACAGTGGATGTGATGGTGCGATAGCACTAGACAGTCTTACTGAAGCAATAGCTGGAGGAGCACAAGGAGTTATGGGTGCTGCATGTAGTGGTACTTCCCTTGCAATTCTTGACACAGCTATAGCTGCAGAAGTTGTTATGGTATCCCCATCAAACACAAGTCCTCAATTTACCAAAATGGATAAAAAAGGATTTTATGCTAGAACTGCTCCATCAGATCTCTTACAAGGTGATGTACTTGCATCATTATTGTTAGAGGATGGTGTTGAGTCAATCTCGATAATATCAAGAGCTGACTCATACGGTAGAGGATTAGCAGAAGCTACAGCATCAGCATTTGAAGCTGGTGGTGGAGTTGTAAAAAATGTTGTTTATCACGCAACTGATGCAACAGAATTCAACTCTGAAGTAACAGCTGTAGGAAAGGGTTCACCAGACGCTGTTGTCGGTATTCTTTTCCCTGCTACTGGTTGTGGAGTTCTTCAACCTGCATTCGAACAAGGCCTTCTTGATATACCTTGGTACATGACCGATGGTGTTAAAGATGCTGGTCTTTCTTCGCTATGTAATTTAGGAACTGCACTAGATGGATTTAAAGGAACAGCACCTGGCGCTGCTGCAGGAGAAGCTTTAGAAGCATTCTCAGCTGCATACGCTGAAGTAAGTGAAGATGGTTCTGGAAACTTTATTTTCGCACCTCAAGCATATGATGCTGTCATGTTAATGGCAATATCAGCTGCTGCTAATGGTGTAACTGGTCCAGAAATTGCTTCTGGCTTAGTTGCTGCATCATCAGGTGGAGAAAAATGTATCGGTGTTGCATGTATAGAACTTGCAGCTAACGGTGTAGATGTTGACTATGTCGGAGCATCTGGCGAAATTGAATTAAATGAAGCTGGAGATCCTACGGCCGCAACATATGATATTTGGACAACAGAGGGTGATAATAACCCAGTCCTTAAATCAGTAGATTTTGGTTCTTAAAATTTACAATTAATAAAAAAGGCCTGTCAAGTACAGGCCTTTTTTTTAGAGTTTACCTAAATATAAATCAACAACTCTTGGATCGTTTAGAAGTTCTTGTCCATTTCCTTGATAAGCATTTCTACCTTGATCTAAAACATATCCTCTATCGCTGAAATTTAAAGCTCTTTTTGCATTTTGTTCAACTAAAAGAATTGCTACTCCCTTAGAGTTTATATTCTTGATTATTTCGAACACTTCTTTGATTGCAACTGGCGATAAACCAGCAGAAGGTTCATCAAGTAATAAAATTTCGGGGGATGTAGTGAGGGCTCTTGCTAGTGCTAAAATTTGTCTTTGACCACCAGATAAGTTTCCAGCTTTATCTTTTCTTCTCTCTTTCAGCATTGGAAAGTCATCGAATATTTTTGATATAGTCTCTTTTATATTTGAATTTAAAGTCCATGAACCAATCTCTAGATTTTCTTCTATTGTCAATGATGGAAAAACATTTTCAACCTGAGGTACATATCCAACTCCTTCTCTTACTATCTCATGCGTTGGTGTATTTGTTTGTTCATTTCCATTTATATAAAAACGTCCGCCTGAAATGTTGATTATTCCCATTATTGCTTTTAAAAGTGTAGATTTTCCTGCCCCATTAGGACCAATAATTGAAACTATTTCTTTTTCATTTACTAGCAAATCAACTCCCTGTAAAATGTTTAAACCTTTTACATATCCAGCTGCTATTCCGTTGCATTCAATTACAGTTTTATTCATTCTCAGATCCTAAATAAGCCTCTATTACTTTTTTATCATTCCTGACATTTTCAGGAATATCATCAGCTATAACTTTTCCTTCAGCTAGTACGATTACCCTTTCTGAAATCTTCATAACTGCTTCAATGTTATGCTCAACCATTAATATTGAGATTCCTTTTTTAGACAGATCCAAAATTATTTCAAGTATTTCTTCTGCTAATTTTGGATTGACTCCAGCAAGTGGTTCATCTAATAATAAAATTTCAGGATCATTTATTATTGATCTACCTAGTTCCAAAAGTTTTTTTTGTCCTCCTGATAATTCTCTTGCATAAGAACTTGCCATATGTTCAATGTTTAAGTTTTTCATTATTTCAAATGACTTATCTGTAATATCTTTTTCTTTATTTTTTTGACTTGGAGGCTTTATTAATGATTTTATAAATGAATCATTATCAATTTTTGATGCTGAAAACATCATATTTTCAAGAACAGTCATACGATCAAAAACTTTTGTTAATTGAAAAGTTCTAACCATTCCAAGCCTAGCAATCTTATATGGCTGGCTTTTCGTAATATTCTTATCGTTTAAAATTACTTTTCCTTCATCACTATCTTGAAATCCAGAAATTAAATCAAAAAAGGTTGTCTTTCCAGCACCATTTGGCCCAATAATTGAAGTTAACTCGTTTTTTTTCAATTTAATGCTTTGCACATTTACAGCCTGTAGTCCCCCAAAGCTTTTTTTTAGATTTGTTACTTCTAGGTAATTATTTGACATCTAAAAGGAGCTCCTCTTTTTTTCCCATGAGTCCACTTGGTCTAAAAATCATTAATATCATTATTAAAAGTCCAACCAAAACAAACCTTACTCCTGCTATTTGTTGTCCATCCGCATTCTCAAAAATTAATTCTGCGATCCCATTTGTTTCAGAAATGATAACCCAAAACATTATTGATCCAAAAATTGGCCCCGTTAAGCTGCCAACTCCCCCTAAAATCATTATTGCCCACACGTAAAAAGTAAGTATTGGTACAAAAGTAGAGACTTGTACTGTTCCATAATTGAAAGCTAAAAATACACCCGATAAACCGGCTATACCTGCTCCAAGCATAAAGCTCTGAAGCTTTAGCCATACTGCATTTTTTCCTAGTGCACGAACAGCGTCCTCGTCTTCACGAACTGCTTTAAGTGCTCGTCCCCAAGGGGAGCTAGTCAATCTTTTAAGTAGAAGTAAAACTAAAAAGATGGAGGTCCAGGAAAGAAATGCAACCCATATTTGAGATGGATTAAGATCATAAACAGATGAAAAATTCTCTATAAAACCTAATCTATATTGTTGTAAAGAATTAGAAAAATTAATTATGCCATATACTCCTCCAGTTACTGACTCAAGATCCCTAACTAACAACCTGAAAATTTCTGCAGCAGCAATTGTAACAATTGCCAAGTAATCACCTCTAAGTCTTATGGCTGGAAGTCCTAAAAGAAGACCAAATAGAGCAGCTGAAACAACTCCAATTATTAAGGCAATAAAGAAAGGAAGGCCTGTTGTTACAACTTCACCTTCTCTCCCGGCAGCATGAGGTATTAGTAATATTGTTACATAAGCTCCAAAACCCATAAAAGCAGCATGCCCAAAATTTAACAAACCAGTTAATCCAAAATGAACATTTAGTCCAATAGCGGCAAGTCCATAGATTCCTGCAAATGTTAGCAAGTTAAAAAGAATTCGGATTTCTCCTTCGTCATTTAATAGAAAAACGAGAGCTATAGAAAAAATGGTCAGTAGAACTGTAATTGATCCTCTCAAAGATAGTTTCAAGATACCCTCTCTTTTTCTCCGAAAATTCCTTGAGGCCTAAATAAAAGAATCAAAATCATTATTGCCAGAGCAACTGCATTCTTTGCTTCTGTATGACCTTCCATAAATGGAAGTGCAACAGAAACTTGTACAATAATGCCAATAAGTAAACCTCCTATCATTGCTCCAAAAGATGTTCCTATTCCGCCAAGAACTGTTCCGGCAAAAATCAGTAAAAGAATTAAAAAACCCATGTTGTATCTAATGTCATTGATAGTTGCTTGGAAGATGCCAGCTAATCCAGCTAACATGCTTGAGGAAATCCATGTGAAAAGAATAATGTTGTCAGAGTTGATTCCCGATATGCTTGCTAAATCATTTGAATCTCTAACCGCTCTCATGGCTTTTCCAATTTTTGTATAATTTAAAAATAATCCTATTAAAACCATTACGGCCAGCCCTGCAATTAAAACTCGGAAATTTCTGGGTGTCATATCAAAAAATAAGTATGTTTCTCTTCTTTGGAGTTCTAAAGGAAAATTTTGTGGTTTACCGCTTGCGAATAGCAAATAAATATGACGTAAGAAAAGTGACAATCCTATTGTTACAACAAGCACAGCAATGTTTCCAACCTCAGCCTTTCTTAGTGGCCTAAAAAGTAACAGCTCCAAGATTCCACCAAATAAACCGCAAAAAATGATGGCAAAAAAGATAGATAAATAAAAATTATTTCCAAGTGGAGAATATCTATCTAAAAATAATACTCTTGAATCAATAGGGCTAGAGAAGAATAATGTAACGATTGCACCTAAAGCAATAATTTCACCATGAGCAAAATTTACAATTCTTGTAACTCCATAAAGTAATGACAGAGCTACTGAAGCAACAGAAATTATAATCCCAAGCAAGAGGCCGTTCCCAAATTGTTCTATCATAGTGTTTTATCCATCCTTAAATAATACTTGTGAACCATCAATAATTTCAATTACTAGACTATAGCTTTTCTCTGGCGAGTTGAGAATTCCTACAGTTGCTTCTAACCAAGAACTAGGGGTTTCTGCTTGTCCTATTACCAAAATTGATAGATTATTTGAGACAGTTACTTCATAATTTCCACTAATAGTTAAATTTTCCATTTTAAGATTATCTCCCAGGAATATTTGCCCAGTGCCTGATAATTTTGAAGGTAGTAATGTTAAATTATCAAAATATACTGATGCATCAATTGAAAAAATATCGAGTCCCCATAAATTTTTTTCACCTAATCTAATGTCCCATCCTTTTACTTTAAATAAGGGGCTTGTTTCAATTTCTCTGAAGATTATGGCTCTTGGGTCACCTAGTAATGTTTCAATGGATTCTGGATAACCAACTTTGCCCGGTTTATCGATAATATCAACAACATATCCTATTCCATTAAAAGAATCTAAATTTAATTTACCATCAATATCTATTGAAAGGTTATATATAAAATCATCACTTAAGTCGGAATTAGTATAAGAAGACGTATTCTGATAGGTTGATAAAAACTTTGAATCTAACAAGTGTCCAAAGGAAAATATTGTAGCAATTATGATTAATAAAATATTTATATAATTTGTTAAAACTTGACTGAATCTTGATTTACGAAAAATCACGATTAACGATAATGGAAAAATTGTTAGTGGCCAGTAATCTAAATAATCATAAATAATAGATGGTCTTAAGTGCCCCATGAAGTACAAAGAGATTTGTGAAAGCAGAAGAATTAGTAGTGTGATTCTAATTGTATTTTGGTAATTACTCACTTTGAGCCGGAGAGGGGAGTTGAACCCCTGACCTGCCGCTTACAAGGCGGCTGCTCTACCACTGAGCTACTCCGGCGAATATTTAAATAGTAGCAAGAATGGAATCTGAACAAATTAATTTTTTATAAATATATGTTGCATTGCTATGGCAGCTGCAACAGAAACATTGAGAGATTCAACTTTTTTTGAAGTAGCAATATTTAATACATCATCTAATTTATTTTTAATCTCATCACTCAAGCCATTTTCCTCTGAACCAACAAAAAAAGCTAAGAACTGATTTCCAACATCAAAATTTTGTACAGATTCAAGTCCATTCATGTCTAATCCAATTGTCCATATATCCATAGATTCAAATTTTTTAATTAAAGTAAAAATTGATTTATATTCAACAATATCTATTTTCTCTAAACCTCCTGATGATATTTTGAAAGTTCTTTCGCTTAATCTTGCAGACCTCCTTTCAGGGACACACATGACATTAAAATCAAAAGATGCTGCTGAACGTGCAATAGCTCCTAAATTATTTGTATCCTGAATGTGGTCACAAACTATAAAGTTTGTTTTTGAAAATTTTTTTAATTCTGATTCTTTAAATATTTTTTTTGGTTTGCAAATTGCACCAATATACTCGCTTGATTTAAATTTCCAATTTTTATTATCTTTTACCACTCTGATATCTATTTTTCTTTTATCAGCAAGTTCAGTTAACTCTTTAATTTTTCCTGATTGTAATTTTTTTTCCTTAACGTATATTTCTATAACTCTTTGGTTTTCTAGGGCAGATGTTACAGAATTATAACCTTCAACTATTTTTCCAATACCATCCAACATTTTCACCATCATTAATAATTATTCCTAACTTCAAAATCGAATCTCTCATTTCATCTGCTAAACCATATTTTTTTTCATCCCTGAATTTATTTCTAATTGAAATGAACTCATTCATAGAACTTTCTATTTCAGTAAATTCAATGTCATATGACGAAAAAAATTCAGATAATAATTTTTCATCAATAACGCTGATATCTGATGTTCTAAGTTCAAAGCCTAGTATTTCAAAAATATATTTAACTGTTTGTTTTCTTTTATTTATTTCAGGATCTTGAAGTTTATTTGATTCTTTTATTATTTGGAAAATTTCACCTAAAAGTTTTGGTGTATTCATATCATCATTCATGCACGTTTCAAAAATCTCTAAAACTTTTGGATCAGACGCTTTTGAATTTATATCTTTCGTATATTCTCTAATGTTGTTCAAAGTTTTCTTTGATTCTTCCAATAAATCCTGACTAAATTCTTGTGGGCTTCTGTAATGTGCTCTTAGAAAGAAAAAACGAACTACCTCTCCTCCGTATTGATCAATATATTCATTGAGCAACTTTATGTTTCCATCAGATTTTGACATTTTCTTACCTGATAAATTTAACATGCCGTTGTGAAGCCAGTAATTTACAAAATTTTCTTTTTTATCAAGTCCCCTAGACTGAGCAATTTCATTTTCATGATGAGGAAAAATTAAATCTATACCTCCACAATGAAAATCAATGGTCTTTCCAAGTGTTTGATTAATCATAGTTGAGCATTCTATATGCCATCCAGGTCGTCCAGCCCCCCATGGGGAATCCCATGAAGGTTCTCCTTCTTTTGAAAATTTCCATAATGCAAAGTCTTCAGGACTTTTTTTATCTTCCTCCGTCTCGACTCTGGTTCCTGTTTTTACCTCCTCAGTGCTTCTTCCAGATAATTTTAGATAATCATCAAATTTTGATACATCATAATATACGCCTGAGTTTGTAATATAACCATGTCCATTTTTGATTAATTGATCAATATACTGGACTATCTCCGGCACATAGGCTGTTGCTCTTGGCTCAATATCAGGAACTAAACAGTTTAAATTATCATGAGCTTGCACGAACTCTTCCCAAACACTCTCGGCAAGTACTCGATAGTTAATATTTTTTTCTTGTGACTTTTGAATTATTTTATCGTCAATATCTGTAATATTTCTGACAAATAAAACGGAATAATTTAAAAATTTTAAGTATCTGATAAAGAAATCAAAAACAACTGCTGATCTTCCATGTCCTAGGTGTGGTGATGATTGTACTGTAGGGCCGCACAAATATATCCTTACGTCTTCATAATTTAAGTTGATTTCTTCTTGTTGTTTTGTATAGGAATTATATAAACTAAGCATCTTCAATTAATAAGCTTACTATTGCTAAAGAAGCTTTTTCATCTCCAATTAATCCATAATCGTCAGAAGATTTTCCTTT
>JBJKUD010000032.1:0-13329 GCA_045563315.1 Candidatus Actinomarina sp.
AGATGATACAAAAAGAATCAAGATTAAAAGTTGCAGATAATTCAGGAGCTAAAGAAGTTCTATGTATCAAGGTAAAAGGAAGTTCTAGAATTAGATATGCTGGATTAGGTGATGTATTTACCGCAACAGTTAAAGATGCTGTTCCAGGAGGTCAAATAAAAAAAGGTGAAATTGTACAGGCCGTTGTTGTAAGGACAAGCAAGGAAACAAGAAGGAAAGACGGAACTTATATAAGATTTGATGAAAATGCTTGTGTCATATTAAACGACCAAAATCAACCACGTGGTACACGCATCTTTGGGCCTGTTGGAAGAGAATTAAGAGAAAAAAAATATATGAGAATAGTTTCGCTTGCTCCAGAGGTTCTATAATGAAAATTCAAAAAGGTGACACTGTAAAAATAATTTCTGGAAAAGATAATGGTAAAGAAGGGAAAGTGCTCCAAGTTTTTCCAAAAAAAAACCAAGTTCTAGTTGAGGGAGTAAATGTTAATAAAAAACATCAAAAACCACAAGGACAGACCATGCAAGGTGGTGTAATTGATAAAAGCATGCCAATTCATGTTTCAAATGTTGCATTAGTTGTGAAAAAAAAGAGCGGAAGAGTAAGATATAAGTTTGATAAAAATGGAAATAAGTTTAGAGTATTAGCACAAACTGGGGATGAGGCATGATTCCACGACTTAAAGAACAATATAGAAATGAATTAATTGATGAATTAAAAAATCAATTGAATATAAATAATACAAATGCAGTTCCAAATTTAGAGAAAATAGTGATAAATATCGGAGATGGAAAAGCTGCAACTGACGGTAGAGCTCTTGAGTCAATGGTTGATGAATTGACTGCAATATCTGGTCAAAAACCAGTTATCAAGCGAGCAAAAAAATCAATTGCTGGTTTTAAGATTCGAGAAGGAATGCCAATTGGCGTCTCTGTAACTCTTAGAGGTAATAGAATGTGGGAGTTTTATGATCGTTTTGTTCAAGTCGTTGTTCCAAGAATTCGTGACTTTAGAGGATTCAGCAAAAAATCTTTTGATGGTAATGGTAATTTCTCTCTTGGCCTTAACGAACAGCTTGTATTTCCAGAAGTTGAATATGATAAAGTCAGAGACATTAGAGGTATGAACATAACAATTTGTACTACCGCAAGTGATAATCAAGGTGGATATGGTTTACTTAATACACTTGGGTTTCCATTTAGGGAGGATTAATTATGGCTAAAACAAGCAAAATAGTTAAAAATAATAAAAGAGAAGAAACTGCAAATTTTTATTCCTCAAAAAGAAAAGAATTGTTAGACATTGTTAGAGATCCTGAGTCATCATATGATGAAAAAAGAGAAGCCCAAAAAAAGATTGCAAAAATGCCAAGAGATGCATCAGCAACAAGGCATCGAAATAGATGTCAGGTTACTGGTAGACCAAGAGGAAATCTGAGAAAATTTGGAATGTCTAGAAATACTTTCCGTGATTTGGCATTAAAAGGCGAGCTTCCGGGAATAAAGAAAGCGTCTTGGTAAAAATGGTTAATGATCCAATTTCAGACTTTTTGACGAGATTAAGAAATGCAACATTAGTTTCAAAATCTAATGTTGAGATACCTCACTCAAAATTTAAATATGAATTAGCAAAATTATTTAAAGATGAAGGTTACATCAGTGATATTGAAATTAAAGGTGAAGGTTCATCAAAATTCATAGACTTAACAATTAAATTTTCCGATGAGGGAAAGTCAGTCATCGCAGGTTTGAATAGATTATCAAAACCTGGAAGAAGGGTATATTCATCTTTCAATGAATTACCCAGAAATAATGGGGGATTAGGAACTGTTGTTGTTTCAACTTCTAGAGGCTTATTGTCAGATTCAGAAGCAAGGAAAAGAAAACTTGGTGGAGAATTGATATGTGAGGTTTGGTCATGAGCAGAATAGGTAATAAACCAATCGTTATTCCTGAAAATGTTGAAGTCAAGATAGAAAACAACAAAATATTTGTTAAAGGTACAAAAGGTGAATTAGAAACCGAAATTTTAGATGAAAAAATAAAATTTGAAATTAATGAAGATATTTTAAAATTTACTAGAGAGTCCGAAGATAAAAGTGTTAAAAGTTTACATGGGCTGTATAGATCGTTAGTTGCAAACAACATTATCGGTGTAAGTGAAGGTTATTCTAAAACGTTAACACTCCAAGGTGTAGGACATAGAGCATCACTCAAAGGAAATGATTTAGAAATTTTGTGTGGCTTTTCACATCCAGTGTTATTCAAGAAAGTGGAGAGTATATTATTCGAGGTACCTGATCAAAACACAATTATTGTTTCTGGTATTGATAAAGGCCTAGTAGGACAAGTCGCCGCCGATATCAGATCTATAAAACCACCCGAACCATATAAAGGTAAGGGAATTAGGTATCAAGATGAGTATGTTAGAAGAAAAGCTGGGAAAGCAGCTGTTGCAACTACTGGGGCTTAATGTGAAAAAATCAGATCAAAGATTAAAGAGAAAAGTAAGAATTAGAAAAAAAGTTTATGGGGACTCCACTAAACCACGCCTTGCTGTTTACAAAAGTAATAAAAACATATATGTTCAAGCTATTGATGACTTAAACCATAAAACTATTGGGTCAGCTAGTACTTTATCAAAAGAAATAAAAATCAATGGACTTACAATTGATGCAGCTAAACAAGTTGGTGAACTTATGGGCGATATTCTAAACAAAAATAAAATAGAAGAAGCTGTTTTTGATCGTGGAGGATATATCTACCATGGAAGAGTTAAAGCTTTAGCTGATGGCATAAGAGAAAAAGGAATTAAATTTTAATGGCTGAATTAGAGTTACAGGAAAACGTAATACACATAAACAGAGTTGCGAAGGTAGTTAAGGGTGGGAGAAATTTTGCTTTTACTGCATTAGTAGCCGTTGGAGATGGTAATGGTAATGCGGGAATCGGTTATGGAAAAGGTTCAGAAGTTCCATTAGCGATACAAAAAGCTATAGAAAATGCAAAAAAGAACATTCATCAAATACCTATGGCTGGTTCAACAATAGTTCATACAATAACTGGTGAGCATGGATCTTCAAAAGTTTTGTTAAAACCCGCTGCACCTGGAACAGGAGTTATTGCCGGCGGTGCTGCTCGTCAAGTCTTAGAAGTTGCTGGAATCAAAGACATTCTTGCAAAATCTTTAGGTTCTCCCACACATTTAAATGTTGCTAAGGCAACACTAAATGGTTTGCTTGGTCAAAGAACCCCAGATGAGGTTGCAAAACTAAGAGGTAAGAATGTTATGGAAATTGCACCAAAAGGATTAGTTGATGCTTACGAAAATACTAAAGCAGAAAGAAAGCTTAGAGAAGATGCAAAAGGTTAAAATTACTTTAAGAAGATCTCTTATTGGTCAAGGATTCAAGGCTAGAGAAACTATAAAATCTTTGGGCCTAAAGAAAATTAATTCATTTGTTGTGAGAGAGATGGATGAAAGCCTTGCTGGAATGTTAGATAAAGTTCAACACCTAGTGGAAACAGAGGATGTAAAGTAAATGAGCAAGATTAAATTTCATCATCTTAAACCAACACCTGGTTCATCAAAATCAAAGCTTCGAAAAGGTCGTGGAGAATCTGGTAAAAGAGGTAAAACCGCTGGAAGAGGAACTAAGGGAACAGGAGCTCGTAAAACTGTACCTGCTTATTTTGAAGGTGGTCAGATACCCCTATATAGAAGGATACCCAAGTTAAAAGGTCTTAAAAATACTCCAAAAATGGCATATGTTGTAGTTAATGTATCAGACCTTCAAGAAAAAGATTTAAAAGGAGATATTGATCCTAATGTATTACAACAAAATGGTCTGACAAGAAAAAAAGGATTAGTAAAATTATTGGGGAATGGAGATATCACAAACACAGTAAACATTAAAGTTCATGCCATAAGTGAATCTGCAAAGAAAAAAATTGAAGATGCTGGTGGAACTGTCGAAGTAATAGAGGGTTAATATGAAGCTATCAATTTTTAGATATATGTTCAAAATTCCTGATCTTAGAAAACGTATAATTTTTACATTAATAATGTTTGGTGTATACAGACTAGGAGCTGCAGTACCTGTTCCTGGAGTTGATTTAGAAGCAGTTCAAAGGCTGACAGACTCTGGTTCACAAGCTGGAATTTATGGTCTATTAAACCTATTTTCTGGCGGAGCCCTAGAAACATTTTCTGTTTTTGCACTTGGAATTATGCCATACATAACTTCAAGTATTATTCTTCAGCTATTAACAGTTGTTATACCCCGCCTTCAAAAACTGCAGGAAGAGGGAGAATCTGGTAAAAAAGTCATCACCCAATGGACTCGTTACATAACTGTTGTATTAGCTTTACTTCAGTCAACAGGGCTTACATACATTTTTTCAAGAGGAAGTTTAACTGGAGGAATCTCTTTGATCCCAAATTATACTCCTTCAAGAGTTGGGTTAATTGTTCTCACTATGACTGCTGGAACAGCATTTATCATGTGGTTAGGAGAATTGATTTCACAAAGAGGAATAGGTAACGGGATGTCTCTAATCATTTTTGCAAGCATCATTAGTCAATTACCTGCAAGCTTTGGTGGAGCATATCAAGTTACTGCTGGTCAAGGAAGAATTGGGCAATTTAGTTTTCTTGTTTTAATGTTTTTTCTAATGATTGTTGGAATTATTTATGTAGAACAAGGCCAAAGGAGAATACCAATTCAATTTGCCAAGAGAGTTAGAGGAAGAAAAGTTATGGGAGGTCAAAGTACTTACATACCATTAAAAGTTAATAGTGCTGGTGTGATTCCTGTTATATTTGCAACAAGCGTTCTTTTCTTTCCTGCATTAATAGCAACGTCTCTTCCTCAAGACAATGCAATCACAGCTGGAATCAGAAACTGGATTGATGTTAATTTAGCAAATTCCCAAGGAACTAGTTGGTTTTATATATTCTTTTTAGGAATGTTAATTATTTTTTTCACATATTTTTATACCACAATACAATTTGATCCAGTTAGACAGTCTGACATGATAAGAAGACAAGGAGGTTTCGTTCCAGGGGTTCGTCCAGGCATTTCCACAACAAACTATCTTTCTCATATAATCAGCAGAATTACTTTACCTGGTTCAGTATTTTTAGCATCCGTTGCGGTCCTTCCCTCTATAGCTTCAGCGATTTGGGATATTCCCTTAGGTTTTAGTGGGATCTCAATATTAATTACTGTTGGTGTTGCTCTCGAAACTATGAAACAAATAGAAAGTCAATTAAGTATGAGAAATTACGAAGGATTTGTTGATTGACGGACATCACTATTTTTCTAGGACCGCCCGGTGCTGGAAAAGGAACTCAAGCTCAAAAAATATCTGAAAAATTTAATATCCCTCATATCTCTACTGGCGTTATGTTGAGAGAACATGTTGAGAAAGAGTCAGATTTAGGTCTTGTTGCTAAAGAAATTTTGAATAAAGGAAATCTTGTACCAGATGAACTGGTTACTTCCATGCTCATTGAAAGATTAGAAAATGATGATTGTAAAGATGGTGCCATATTGGATGGTTTCCCTAGAACAATTGCGCAAGCTGAAAGTCTTAATATCGAAAGTTTAAATATAAAAACTGTAATTTTGTTCGAAGTAAATGAGACTGAGTTAATAAAACGAATGGTTGAAAGAGGCAGGGAAGACGACACAGAAGAGTCAATAAAAGTTAGGTTAGATGTATATAAAAACGAAACCTCACCGTTAATAAAATTTTATGATAACAATGGTGTACTGAAAACTGTTGATGCATTTGGAGATATAGATGAAATATTCAATCAAATCGCAGGTCTTGTAACAATATGATTACATACAAATCAAACGACGACTTTATGAATATGAAAAAAGCAGGAAAAATAGTCTCTACTATACACTCTGAACTTCAAAATATGTCTATAGCTGGTACAAGGATAGAAGAACTAGACAAAAAAGCAGAAGAGATAATTACAAAATCTAACTCTATATCTAACTTTTTTAATTACAGAGGATTTCCATCGTACATATGCGCATCGGTAAATGATGTAGTTGTCCATGGGATACCAAAAAATTTTGTTCTTGAAGAAGGAGATATCTTATCCATTGATGTTGGCTGCATAGTCAACGGCTATCATGCCGATGCTGCGTTAACTTATGGAGTTGGTGAAATCACTGATGAGGATCAAAAATTGATTGACGTTACAAGAAAAGCACTTTATGCAGGAATCAAGCTTGTTCAGGATGGACAAAAACTAGGAACAATTGGAAATAAAATTGAAAAAATTGGAAAAAAAAATTCTTATGGTGTTGTCAGAGAATACGTCGGTCACGGCATAGGACTATCAATGCATGAAGATCCACAGGTGCCAAATTATGGTATTAAAAATAAAGGATTTACTTTAAAAACAGGTATGGCAATATGCATAGAACCTATGTTTAATATTGGTTCAGCAGAAACAAAAGTTGATCCTGATGGTTGGACTGTGAGGACTACTGATGGTAAAAAATCTGCTCATTGGGAGCACACAATAGGGATAATGGAGGATGAAGTATGTATTTTTACAGAAAGGTAAATTTACGAAAAATGTTGGTAATACTTCATAATCTGACTAACCTAGTAAATCGGTCTTAAAATCGGGTCATTTTGGTAGAAAAAGAAAAAAATATAATTAAAGTGCAAGGGACTGTGAAAGAAACTCTTCCAAATGCCTCATTTAAGGTCGAACTTGAAAGTGGAGCTGAAATTTTAGCTCATGTTTCTGGAAAAATGAGAATGAGGTATATTCGAATCTTGCCAGGCGATGTAGTAGAAATGGAAGTATCACCATATGATCCCACAAGAGGTAGGATTACTTGGAGACATAAATGAAAGTAAAAGCAAGTATAAAAAAAAGAGGTCCTAACGACCAAATAGTTCGTCGAAAAGGAAAGCTTTATGTTATTAATAAGAGAAACCCAAGAAATAAACAGAGGCAAGGTTAACTTTGGCTAGAATTTCAGGTATTGATATACCAAGAGAAAAGAGGGTAATTGCCTCATTAAGATATATCCACGGTGTGGGAGCAAAAAGGGCAGAAGACATCTGTAATGATTTAGAGATAAATCCAGACACAAGAGTTAATAATCTTACGAATGATGAAATTTCAAAAATAAGAAAATATATTGAATCAAATTTTAGAGTTGAAGGAGATTTACGAAGAGATGTATCTCAAAATATAAGAAGAAAGACTGAGATTGGCACCTACCAAGGTATGAGACATAGAACCGGTTTGCCAGTTAGAGGACAACGAACACATACAAATGCGAGAACAAGAAAAGGTCCAAGATTTGCTATCGCTGGTAAGAAGAAAGTATTGAAATAATGGCTGAGCAAAAATCAAAGAAAAAAACTAAAAAAAATATACCTTCTGGAATTGCACATATAAAAGCAAGTTTTAATAATACAATTATCAATATATCTGACACAAATGGAGAAACAGTAGTTTGGACCTCAGGAGGTTCAGTTGGATTTAAAGGTTCAAGAAAATCAACTCCTTATGCTGCTCAGGTTGCAGCTGAAGAAGCGGTAAGAAGAGCAACAGAATTTGGGATTCATAAATTAGATATCATAATAAGTGGTACCGGTGCTGGAAGAGAAACAGCTGTTAGAACATTGCAAAACATGGGAATGGATGTCGGAACAATTAAAGATATTACCCCAACCCCACATAATGGGTGTCGTCCTAAAAAAAGGAGACGAAATTAATGGCTAGATACACTGGGCCAAGAGTAAGAGTTTCAAGAAGATTAGGTTTTAACGTATTTGAAAATAGAAAAGGCGACAAAGCTCTTCAAGATAGACCATATCCACCAGGGGAAAATGGTAAGAAAAGAATGCGAGAGACCGATTACGGAACTCAATTAAAGGAAAAACAAAAAGTTAGGTACATGTATGGAGTGCTTGAAAAGCAATTCAGAAATTATTATAAAGAAGCAACTAGGATGCCCGGTATTACTGGAGAGAATCTACTAGTTTTGCTTGAATCACGAATAGATAATGTTATTTATAGAGCAGGATTTGCTGCAACAAGACCTCAGGCAAGACAGCTAGTTTCACATCGACACTTTAAACTTAATGGAAAATTAGTTGATATTCCCTCCATACAAGTTAAGCCTGGAGACAAAATTGAACTTAAGAATCAGAGTAGTGATCTAATTGTAATCCAACACACTATAGATACTGGACAAGATAGAGAAGATGCAGGATGGTTAAAAGTTGATGAAAAGAAAAAAAATATTGAAGTTTTGAATGAACCAACAAGAAATGACGCTAGTCAACAAATTGAAGAACAATTAATAGTAGAGCTCTATTCTAAATAGAATATAAGAAAGGAAACAAAAGTGTTAATTTTACAAAGGCCAGAGATATCACAGGAAAATCTTGATAAGTCAAGATCAAGTTTTACAATAGAACCACTTGAAACTGGTTTTGGTTTGACTTTAGGTAATACAATGAGAAGAGCATTACTTTCTAGAGTACCTGGGGTTGCAGTTACAGGAGTAAAAATTGATGGGGTTAATCATGAGTTCACATCTGTGCCTGGCGTAGTTGAAGATGTACTAGATGTATTATTAAACCTAAAACGCTTGGTTCTTAAAGTTGATGATCAAGAAAGTCACACATTGACTGTGAAAGCAAAAGGACCTGGTGAAGTAAACGCTGCACAAATTCAATGTCCGGCTGGTGTAGAAGTTGTAAATACAGATCTTAAAATTTGTACCTTGTCAAACGACTCAACATTAGACATGGAAGTGTCTATTGCGCACGGAGTAGGCTATCGTTTAGCGGATAGAAACAAAACTAGTGACTCAAGTTTTATCCCAATTGATTCTATGTTCTCTCCAGTAGTCAAAGTCAGTTATGCAGTTTCTCCAACTCAAGTTGGACAAGTGACAAACTATGATAAATTAATTCTTGATGTAGAAACTGATGGTTCCATTGATCCAAGCGAGGCAATATCTTCAGTTGGAAAAACACTTGGAGAATTATGGAAGCTCTTTGCAGATATTGATGAGGGAATTGGTCTCGAATTGGGTGAATTAACTATTTCTGAAGGTAGTTCGCCGGACCTTTCATTATCAGTAGACGCTCTTGATTTATCTGAAAGACCTAGGAATTGTTTAGGAAGAGAAAATATAACAACTGTTGGACAAATTCTAGAATATACAGAGGATGATTTACTAAATTTAACAAACTTTGGTCAAAAAAGTTTGGATGAGCTTGTTACAAAATTAGATGAATTAGGTCTTAGTTTGCCAACAAGTTCGGATATGAATTCGGAAGATAATTCGGATGCCTAGACCAAGAAAAGGAAAATTACTTGGAGGATCTTCATCTCATGAAGATCAAATTATAGGAAATTTAATTTCCTCACTAATTGAATATGAAAAGATAGAAACTACCTTGACTAAAGCTAAAGTTACAAAACCTTATGTTGATAAAGTAATTACTAAGGCAAAAAAAGGTTCTCTTCATGACAGAAGGCAAGTTTTAAAATTCATACAAAACAAAGCAGTCGTAGCAAAGCTTTTTGATGAGTTGGGTCCAAAATATCAAGATAGAGATGGTGGATATACCCGAATAACTAGAACAAGTTATAGAAAAGGTGATGGGGCTGAACTAGCTGTAATTGAGTTAGTTTAATTTGAATACCTTAAAAGATGTTTGGAGACAATTCAAACTTTTCATAAGATTTGACTCTGAAACAATATTGAAAATTAGCCAAGATAAATATGAAACTGGTAATGCATTTTTAATAGTTACGATAAGCTTGTCTGCTATTTATATTCCGCTTTTATTCAGTTCAAGTATAAATAATATTTTTGACTTAATATTTTTTGGAGTTTTAGATGGAACATTTTCGTGGGTATTTTCAAGTCTTGTGATGTGGTTTGCATTAGGAAAAGTATTTAAAGAAAATGTAGATCTAAATTCAATAGTTACAATTACAGGTTACTCACACGGCCTAGTTGGATTTGTATCAATATGGTTTTTCCTACAGAACTCTTTTATGAATTTTGGAGATAGAGTTAATCAAATCTTTATTTTGCTTCTTATATTTTGGATTTATAATGCTGTTGCAAAATCACTTGAATTAGGATTTTTTATTGAAAAAAGAAACACAAAACTTTCTTCAGCAATTTTTATATTTATATTATTTTGGACTTCAGATCCATTAAAAATAATAATATAAATTGTTTTTTTATAAATTAGATATTTCATACGATGGAACTAATTTTCATGGTTTTCAAAAACAAAGTGACAATATAACAATTCAGGGAGATATCGAGAAAGTTTTAAGTCAATTGTTAAGAGATTATGATCTAACTTATTCTGGCAGGACTGATGCAGGGGTTCATGCCAGATCACAAATACTTTGTTTAAAAGTTAATAATGAATTAAAAGATAACTTTCTAAATTCTTTCAATTCATTAATTTCTAATCAGATAAAGATTAATAATATACAAAAAGTAAGTAAAAACTTTCATCCTAGATTTGACGCTAAGTCAAGAGTGTATAAATACTTCATCTTAAATAAAACAAGAGAATTACCATTTTCGGAAAATAGAGTTTATTTTGTTAATAAAAACTTAAATATTAATGATTTAAATAGTGTTTCAAGAATATTTTTAGGTAAGAATAATTTTAAAAATTTTTCAAAACTACGTCCAGATCAAACTCCTGAAAGAATTATAGCTGTAAGTAAATGGTCATTTCAAAATTCAAAGTTTATATACACAATTGAAGGTAATTCATTCCTCCACAATATGGTGAAGTCAATTGTAGGCTCTCAGTTAGCAGTGATTGATAAAAAGGTAAGTATCAAGGATTTAGAATTATCGTTGAAAAGTCCATTTGATAAACGACATAATTTCATGGTTCCTAGTAGTGGATTGTATTTGTGGAAAATCAAATACTAGTCTCCATAAATATGAATACAATTTATACTGAAGTTTCGTTACGATTCTTTAAGGTTTTATGAGTACAAAAACGACATTTGATGGAGTAGATTCCTCTGAACGAAACTGGCATTTAGTTGATGCTAGTGGTTTGCCTGTTGGCAGACTGGCTAGTGAAATAGCACAAATTTTAAGAGGTAAACATAAACCCAAGTTTGCTCCCCATCTAGATGTTGGCGATTATGTTATCGTCATAAATGCTTCAAAAATACAAGCAACTTCAAAAAAACCAGAACAAAAAATGTATTATGATCATTCCGGTTATCCGGGCGGACTAAAAGAAGAATCTTTTAATTCATTAAAAAAAAGAAAACCAGAAAAAATTATTGAGAGGGCAGTATGGGGTATGCTCCCAAAAAATAGATTAGGGAGATCAATATTAAAAAAATTGTATGTTTACAGAGATGACAATCACCCACATGGTGCTCAAAATCCTTCAGAATTAAATTTTGATATCAAGAAAGTTGTTGAATAATAATGAGTGAAACAATAGTAGCAACTGGAAGAAGAAAAACATCAGTAGCAAGGGTTATGTTGAGCGAAGGTGATGGAACTTTTGAATTTAACGGTAAAACATTAGAAGATTATTTTCCAAGTCCTTCAATGAGAATGACTATAAATAAACCATTTAAAATTGTTGATATGGACAAAAAATTTAATTTAAAGGTAAATCTGAATGGAAGTGGACTTTCTGCCCAAGCAGATGCTGTTGCCTTAGGAATTTCTAGAGCATTGATACAATTCGATCCAGAACTAAGACCGAAACTTAAAAAGGCAGGATTATTAACTAGGGATGCTCGAAAAGTTGAAAGAAAAAAATACGGACTAAAAAAAGCACGAAGAGCAGAGCAATTTACTAAAAGATAATAATTCATTGAAAAAATATTTTGGTACGGATGGTATAAGGGGCGTCCCTAACGAAACTTTGACACAAGAGTTAATTTCATCAATTTGTGCATCTGTTGAAACCTTAATAAGTCCACAAAATATAGCAATTATATCTGATACAAGAAGTTCTTCAGATGAAATTTTGAATTGGATTTCTTTAGGATTTTCAGAAAATATTAATATATATAATCATGGAATTCTTCCGTCAGGTTCAATGCCTATAATTTTGAAAAAATTTGACTATGATCTAGGAATTATAATTTCTGCTTCACACAATCCCGCAAACTACAATGGAATAAAATTAATTCCAAAAAAACGGGTCAAAGCTTGATGATGACATTGAGGTACAAATTGAAAATCAATTGGATAGTTTAGAGTTACCAAGCCAAGGTTCCAAAATAATCAATCTTTCTGATGGCCATGACGAGTATCTTCAATATTTAAACGAAATTACAGATATTAATTTTGAAAATTTTAAAATAATTATAGATGCTGCCAATGGAGCAGCTTTTGGTGTAATAGAAAAATTTTTAGAGTCAGCAAATGCAAAATATCGAATCATTAATAATTCACCTAATGGTCATAATATAAATGATAATTGTGGAGCAACCTCTCCTGAAAATCTGCAGAATGAAATTAAACCTCGTGAAATAGGAGCTTCTTTTGATGGTGATGCTGATCGTTTAATAATGATTGACGAAGAAGGCAATATTGTAAATGGAGATTTAATATTAACTCTTCTTGCAAAATATTTTGCCGAATTAAATAAGCTTGAAAACAATATTGTTGTAAGTACTGTTATGTCGAATTATGGATTTAAGCAGGCAATGGAAAAATTTGAATTTGATCTTATAGAAACCCCTGTTGGAGATAAATATGTAGCGGAAGCAATGAATAAATATAATGCTTCATTAGGTGGTGAGCAATCTGGTCATATTATAATTTCTGACTTACTACCTGTTGGTGACGGTCTTGTAACTTTAATAATGGTTTTAAAAGCCCTTGAACATTTTGGCATCACACTTTGTGATTTTAAAAAGGAAAATTTATTTGAGTATCCTCAGAAACTAACAAACATAGAGCTAACAAATAAACTTAATGATGAGGAAATAGAATATATAAATCAAATTGCCCTTGATATGTCAATAAATAAAGATTTAGATGGTAGGTATCTTATTCGTAATTCAGGCACTGAGCCCTTATTAAGAGTGTTAGTTGAAGCAAAAAATGGGGAAGCTATGGAAGATTTTTCTAACGAACTTTTAACAAAGATCAATAAATACTTAAATTAGTAAAACTTGACGATATACTTTTCTTAACGAGCAATTTAGCGCCAGGCCTTTAACGAGGTGACGAGGAAGTATGTTATCGAAAAATTCGGCGGATGCATACTCGGCACTGCAGTCGATATAAATTGTTAA
>JBJKUD010000033.1:0-13349 GCA_045563315.1 Candidatus Actinomarina sp.
TAAAGAATTACTCGTCTCCCCAAGTTTCCTTTAGAAAGCCTTTTCTACCACTTGCTTCAGCATAAATTTGGTATCGAGCACTTTGTTTTTTATAAAAATCCTGATGATATTCTTCCGCAATATAAAATGTTGGTGCTTCCGTAATTGCTGTGACTATTGGTTTATCAAATTTTCCAGAGTTTTCAAGGTCAGTTTTTGATTGAAGTGCTTCCTCCATCTGTTGGGATCCAACTGTAAAAATTTCTGTTCTATACTGTGATCCAACATCAGCGAACTGATAATTTAAAGCAGTAGGATCAATATTTCTCCAAAAAACTTCTAGTAATTCTGAATACGTAATTATATTTGGATCAAATTCTATTTCTACAACTTCTACATGGCCTGTATTTCCCATACTTACTTCTTCATAAGTTGGATTTTCTGTTTCTCCTCCCATATATCCCGACGTCGCTTCTAGTACACCATCAAGAACTTCAAAAGGCGGTTCCATACACCAGAAACACCCTCCACCAAAATAAGCTTTTTCAGTATTTTCAGACATGTTTGATGTTTCTACGTTTATACATGAAAACAATAGTACTAGAAAAATTAATTTTAAATTTTTCATAACACCTAAGTATAGAAATTTAGCGACTTACTACGAATATGATGAATAATTAAAAAATGGGCAGGAATCTACCCATTTTTTAATCTTATCTAACTTCCGGTTGAATTAAAAGCAACACTGATTCCATATACAAAAATTGGAAATAATATCACTCCACCAAGTATAAATACAGGCACAAATGCATTGATCGGCACCAAGCCAAATAAAGCACCAATCTGAACAAGTATCACTAAGTACGCTGCACCTTGGCCAGATAATCTTCCCCATGAAGGTACAAGATTATTTTCATCTGCACTAATAAGGCATAATGCCCAAATACCAAAAAGTATAAATGTAACAAGTTGTCCAACATTAGCTACAGAGTTCACTTGATCTGTCGACAAGACACTCTCAAAAACACTATTGGCATTACCCGTAGAGGAAAGTGATCCAGTTAATTGGATTACAGCTGCTACAAATAAAATTGCACTAACAATTCTAAAATAAGGATTGTTATCTCCAAATAATTTTTGCGTTAAAGATATAGTAAATAAAATTCCAAAACTTTGAATAAATGAAACTATATCTACGATTGCCCCATATTGTTGACTATAGCCAACTTGATCTGGTCCAATTAATAAAGCTTGAACAGCAAATATAACTACTGTTCCTAAAGCTGCAATTCTTGCCATTAAACTTCCAAGTTGAGCCTCTTTTGTTGTTAACAAAACTCCTCCTATGTTATTTCTCTTTTTTATTTTACAAAAAAAAGAGCCCACAAGGGGCTCTTTTAAATCAAAGATGGTTTAATTTGGGCTTTCACCTTCATTAAAATCTACGAATACTTTACCTGCATATACAGGTCCCATGTAGGCCAATGTATCTCCATCAAACAAATCACTCTCTGATTCGCTATCAAGAGCAGCTTGTAATTTCTCTACGGCTTTTTCCATAGCTTCCTGGCTATCCCATATATTCCAACTGATCGCACTATTGCCATCAAACAATGCTCCAGTTATCTGAAGTCCTTCAGAATCTTCATAAATAGGTTCAACTTTTTCTTTTAGGAAATTTAATACAGCATCTGTTTCTTTTGCTACGCCAACTACCAATCTCATATAACCAGGTTTTTTCTCTTCCTTGCTAATGCTTTGGTACACCTTTCCAAAAACAGCTTCACCTTCATAAATTACTGGAGGTGCCGACATAAATGATGCAGCCTCAGCTAGAGTTGCTTGAACTTTTTCCGCAATAGCGTCACTTGCTTCTTTATTTTCATAAGCCGACATATTTATTCCAGATGTCTCACCTGTTATGGCTGCTGTCATTGAAAGCAAGCCAGGTGTACCGTCAAATTCAGGCATAACTTTATCTTTTACAAAAGATACAGCCTCATCTTTTTTTCCATCCTGTAGAGCTGGGATTGTTATTCTAAAATACATAATTTCCTTTCTTACATCAATCTTAAGAAATTGAATCTATTCATGTCGAAATAAATTGTAAATTATTTGTTAACGGGAAATAAGTTGTATTAAAGATTTTTTTGTTTAAAATTAAATTAATCCTTCGACCAAAAGGCGGAGAGAAAAATGAAAATAACAGTACCTAAAATAGTTAAATTAAAAGAAGAACGTGTCATATCGATGATGACCGCGTATGATTATCCTTCATCAAAAGCAATATCTGATGCGGAAATAGACATCATTCTTGTAGGAGATTCACTTGCTCAGGTAGTTTTAGGTTATGAGGATACACTCTCAGTTACTGTTGATGAAATGCTTCACCATGTCAAAGCGGTTACAAGAGCAAATCCAAACTCACTTGTTGTAGCAGACATGCCTTACATGAGCTATCACGTCTCTGAGGAGGAAACAATAAAAAATGCTGCAAGATTTATTCAAGAAGGTAAAGCTGACGCTGTAAAAATAGAAGGTGGAAAAAAAAGAGAAAAAATGATAAAAGCATTAATTAATGCTGAAATTCCTGTAATGGGTCACTTAGGACTAACACCACAATCAAAAAATATTATGGGTGGATATAAAGTTCAAGGAAAGACATTAGAGCTTGCAAAAGAATTATTAGAAGATGCAATTTTATTAGATTCCTTAGGGTGTTTTTCTTTTGTTCTTGAAGGTGTACCAAAAGTAGTCGCTCAAACAATAACAGAGAAAGTTTCAATTCCTACTATTGGAATAGGTGCAGGAGTTCATGTGGACGGACAAGTCCTTGTTTACCATGATCTCCTTGGTATGAAATCCAAAGAGTATATTGATGCAAAGTTTGTAAAAAGATATGACAATCAATATGAAAAAGTTGTAGAAGTAATGAAAAAATTCAAAAAAGATATTGAAAATAAAGACTTTCCAACAGATGATCATTCCTATGATTCAGGTGACTCTTTACCTGAAAGCCTAAAAGAGTGGAAAAAAGAAGTTAAAAAAATTCTGTCATAACCTTTATCTAGTATTAGATTAATAGGTACCTGCTTCAAAAGAAGCCACGTACAAGTGTCCATAGGAGATATATGAATAAATATGATTTAGTCTCAATAGTGAGACCCACTGCTGAAGAAACAGCAGTAGAAGAACTTCACAAAACAATCAGTGATTTAATTACTTCAAACGGTGGTAATGTTTCCGAGCAAGGTGTCTGGCAAAAAAGAAAACTTGCCTATCAAATTGATACCTTTAAAGAGGGGTTATATACGATCACCTCATTTGAAGGACCCGGAAATATACCTGCAGAATTAGATAGAGTGCTAAAAATATCTGATGATGTCATTAGACACAAAGTATTAAAGATGGAAAGCTAGAGGTAGAGATATGGTAGATAATACAGTAACAATAATTGGTAATTTAACAGCAGATCCAGAAGTTAGAGTTACAGACTCTGGAGCAACATTAGCTGAGATTAGAATTGCACAAAATAAAAGAAAAAGAAATAGTGATGGTTCATGGGATGAAGGAGAGCCAATGTTTTTTCAAGGAACAGTTTGGAATGATATGGCTGAAAATGCTTCATCCACCCTTCAAAAAGGGATGAGAGTAATTGTGGTTGGTAGGTTAAATTACCGATCATGGGAAACCCAAGAAGGACAGAATCGATCCGTAGTAGATATAGCTATTGATGAAATCGCCCCAAGCTTGAGGTGGGCAAAAGCCAATGTTGAGCGAACATCAGGTGGAGGAAATGTATCTGAAACTCCAAAGGTTAGAGATAACTTTGAAGAAAATGAAGCACCTTTTTAAGGATTAATTATGGGTAAATCAAATAATAGATCAAGTAAGCCAAAGCTCTCAAAATACGAAGCTCCAAAGCAGAGAAGAGTATCAAAAGAACAGATTCAGAATGCCACATACAAAGACGTTAAGCTATTAGAAAAATTTTTATCAGATCGTGGAAAAATTAGGTCTAGTTTAATTACTGGCATAACAAAACAAGAACAAGCCAAAATAGCAAGACTTGTAAAAATTGGCAGGGAGCTTGCTTTATTGCCTTATGTTACGACAAGTTCTTACAAGCAATCATACAATCGAAGATGAAAGTTATTTTAAATCAAGATATAAAAAAGCTTGGTAAAAAAGGAGATGTTGTTGAAGTTGCTAAAGGTTATGCAAGAAACTATTTATTACCAAAAAATTTAGGTATAAAAGCAACCGAAAAGAATGTTTTAATTGCTGAACAAATGCAGCAAAAAAGACAAGCATCAATTGAAGAAAATATAGAGCTTGCTAATTCGATAAAAACTGGTTTAGCAGATGCAAAAATTGTAATTGCGGCAAACTCTACTGATGAAGGAACACTTTATGCTTCAGTATCAAACGATTTAATCATTGAAGCAATTGAAAAATTTTCAGGATACAAGATTAGTGAAAGTCAAATTTCAGAGAATTCAATCAAAGAGATAGGCCTGCACATCATCACGATAAATTTAAGTGGAGATGTATCTTTTGAAGTTACATTAGAAATTGTTCCAGAGACATAAACATGGCCGGACCTGAAGCATTATCAAGTAGAGATTTAGAAAGTTTACAAAAATCTCCACCAAATAGTATTGAGGCTGAAGAGGCCTTGTTAGGGAGTGCTCTTTTATCTAGAGATGCTTCTAACAGATTGATGGAATCTGTAAAACCCTCCGATTTTTACAGTCCTACAAATCAAACAATATTTGAAGCTATGAAAGACTTGTTTGACTCTGGGAGACCAATTGATAGTGTTACAGTATCTGAGACAGTTTTTAAAGATAAAAAAAATACAACAAGCCTAAAAACGTCATCTATCGCAAGACTTATAGAGAACGTTCCTAGTTCTGCAAACTTTGAAAGATATATTGAGATTGTCCTTGAACATTCAAATAGAAGAAAACTTTTAAAAGCTAGTGGGAGAATAGAACTTCTGGCTTACGCGTTAGACAAAGATATATCGAGCGTTATGGATGAAGCAGAGCAGTCTATATTTACTGCTTCTGATGATGCTATAGGTGAAGGACTAATTGGCGTTTCAGATGTACTCAATGATGCCATTGAGAAAATTGAAGAAATAGAGAACATAGGAACTGGACTTTCAGGACTTGCAACAGACTTTGCTGATCTAGATTCTATTCTTGCTGGACTACAAGAAGGAAACTTGGTAGTAATTGCCGCAAGACCAAGTATGGGTAAATCCTCACTAGCTTTAAATATCGCAACAAATGTTTCTAAAGAAAATAAAATAACTGCTTTCTTTTCTCTTGAAATGACCAAAGAAGAATTAGTTCAAAGAGTTTTGTTTTCTGAAGCAAAAGTTACTTCAGGCGATGCAAGAAAAGGTCAACTTGGTCCAGAGAAATGGTCCAGAGTTGTTGAAGCAGCATCCAAAGTAAACAATATGCCACTCTATTTCGATGATGCATCTGTTATTACAGTGACAGACATCAGAGCTAAATCTAGAAGATTAAAAGCTTCAAAAGGATTAGATTTAATTGTTGTTGATTATCTCCAACTAATGCAAGGTCTATCTGGAGATAATAGACAACAAGAAATTGCAGAAATAAGTAGAAACTTAAAAAATCTTGCAAGAGAGTTAAAAGTTCCAATCATTGCTTTATCTCAATTAAATCGTGCTGCTGAAGCAAGAGAAGATAAAAGACCTAGATTAGGAGATCTTCGTGAATCTGGCGCAATAGAACAAGATGCGGACATCGTAATGATGCTTTACAGGGATGACTATTACAATCCTGCTACAGAAACACCCGGAGTAGCAGAGGTTAATATTGTAAAACATAGATCAGGTTCAACAGGTAAAGTAGATTTATATTTCAGTAAGGAATATACCCAGTTCTCTAATTATTCAAGACAACAAGATTAGTGAAAAAAAGTCTCAGGGCTTATGCTGCTATTACAGTATTGGCAGTTTCTTGGGGAACAATTCCAATAATTATAAAAACATCTGACATCAATCCTTTAAGTTTGGTAGGTATAAGGACATTCATTGGATCTATTTTCTTGTCTCTTTTCTTTATAAATAAAAAAATAAATTATAAAGCTTTAATTAAGCCTGGAATAATTTTAGGTCCTTTACTTGCTATACACTGGGCAACAATGTTTGAATCAATAGAAAGAAACAGTGTTGCTGTTGGTATTGGTTTAGTTTTTTCATATCCAATTTTTGTTTTATTAATTGAAGGGATCAGAGGAAAACAGCTTACTATTATTCAAACTTTTTTAATTATCGTTGGATTTATAGGATTAATAGTGCTTTTAGAAATTGGTTCAATAGATTCAGTAAGTGGGGTTATATTCGGAATAATAAGTGCTATCAGCCTATCTTTTTTAATCACTATTGGGGAACATTACACAAATGAACTTGGTGGATTAAATATTGCGTTTGCACAATTACTATCCGCAGGATTAGTTATGTTCTATTTTACAATTCCAGGGTTTCCATGGATGTTGGAGAATCTTGCTATTAGTCTTTTTTTAGGAATTTTTTTAACAGCGATTGGGCTAACGACCTATTGGTATGTTGTTAAAATAATAAAACCACTTTCCGTAAGTACAATAACTTATTTAGAGCCAACATCTGGAGTTATTTTAGGATTAGTCATATTGGATGAAATAATCTCCTTAAATCAATTAATAGGATTTACATTAATTCTTTTCGTTGGAATTTCACAAATTATTTATGACTCAAAAATTAAATCTATATAGTTTTAAATGAATGATTGTCTAAAAAACTCACAAGATCCCATTTTGAATCATTTGTTTTTAGAAAGTTTATAAAAGTATCGGTTTTCAAATATAGAGGATATGTTACTTTTTCATATTCATCTCTATTCTTATGTCCAATAATTCGATTATTATCTATTTCTTTGAGAGCATTATCAGCTTCTTTTATAAAGGCAATACAATCAATTTTTTCTAGCTCATCAAAATTTGGAGTAACACCTTTTGTATTTTCAGAATTTATGAGTTTCAAATATAAAGATTCTCTTGTATCTAAATTTATGAAATCATCTTTTTCAACATTTATTTTCAATATTTCCATTAATACAAAGATACATTCTTTAACAACTAAGAAGTATTGCATTATAGAAATATTTCACTAACTTTACTTTATGGACAGTTACAAAGGAACAGGGGTATCTCCAGGAATAGGGTGTGGTAAGTTTCATTTTGTTAAAAATGAAATTGATTTATCAATACCTAGCAAAATAACCTTTAAAGAAAGCCAACATAAATTAGATCTAAAATATTTCAACCTCATTGAAAAATTGAAAAAAGATGGAAGAAACAGTGAAGCTGAAGTTTTAGAGGCATATCGATTACTTATAAATGATCCAGAGATATCAGACATGATCAACGAAGATCAAAATGTTACAGAAATTTTTGATATATTTAAAAACACCTCGGACGAAATGATGAAATTTGAAGATGAATATTTTAAACAAAGAGCGGAGGATATTATTTCAATTGGTAAAGAGGTTATCTTTACAATGCAAAATATTGTTCAAGACCAACAAATTGATGAAGACGTCGTTATATTTGCATTTGATTTGACTCCAAATGACACATCCTCTTTAGACTTAACAAAAGTAAAAGGATTTGTTGTTACAAATTCTGGTCCAACTTCGCACGCAGTTATAGTTGCTAAAAACTTAGGTATACCTTGTGTAATAAATTTTGACATATCAACCATGGACTTAAACTCTGATGAACAAGTTGTAATTGATGGGGATTCAGGTGAAATATTTTTAAATCCAGACGACACAGTTCTTAATAAAGTTATTGAAAGTGTGACTAAAGGCGATAAACTCAAAGAAATTTATAATCAGCAATCCATCGAAAGTCTTGATATAACATTAAGAGCCAACATTGGAAGTAATGATGAAATTCATGCTTTTAATGATGAATTAATTAAATCAGTAGGACTGTTTAGATCTGAATTTGTTTATATAGATAAAACAACCAAACCCACATTAGAGGAACAGATCAAGATAAATAATGAATTGGATTCAAGGTTTAGCGAGACGATTGTTTTCAGAACACTTGATATTGGTGGAGACAAGCAGGTTCCTTATTTAAAATTGCCAAAAGAAGAAAACCCTTTTCTCGGTGTAAGAGGAATTAGATATTCACTTGAAGAAGAAAAGCTTTTTAGAGAGCAAATAATATCTATACTCACTTCAAAATTAATTGATAAAGTAAAAATAATGTTTCCCATGGTGGCAGTTCTAGATGACTTTATTAAAGCTAAAAATATTGTCGCTGAAGAATCTGAAAAGCTCAAAATCAAATCTCCTCCTCTTGGAATTATGGTTGAAACGCCCTCTGCCGCACTAAACGCGGAATTATTCGTAGGCCATGTCAATTTTTTTTCAATAGGAACAAATGATTTAATTCAATATACTTATGCAGCTGACAGAGGCCTTGCTTCTTTAAACAAATATCAAGATCCACTCGATACTGGAGTATTAAAATTAATAAATAATGTAATCGAAGTAGGTGTTCAGCACAACATTGAGGTTTCAGTATGCGGAGATATGGCATCTGATAAAGATGCAGCTGTAATATTGTATCTTTTAGGATTGAGAGTCTTTAGTATTGCCCCATCTCAAGGGCCAAATATTATAAACTCACTTGTTTACGCTAAGAATAATTTATCTCACGTGACAAAAAAAGAAATACTTTCTTCATTAGATTCTCACAATTTAAGAAATCTCATATCATAAAAATATATTGAAAGTCATTGGAATATTACTTGCTGCAGGATCTAGTAAAAGATTTGAAGCAGACAAACTCTTTACAGAGTATGAAAACAAAGAACTTATTCGATTTCCTATTGAAACTTTTTTGAATAACAATAATATTTCGTCTCTTGTAATTGTTTGCAACAATAAAAATATAGAAAGAATTAATGAGATTTTAAACTCAATGAGTTTTGAAAAAGAAGTAAAAGTAACTTTAGGTGGAAAAACTAGACAAGAAAGTGAAGTTTTAGGATTGAGAGCCTTGGATGGTGTAGATATTGATAAAAACGATCTTGTTGCAATTCATGATTGTGCAAGGTCATTCTTACCAGATGACTTATTAGAAGCACTTATCATAGAAGCAAAAAAGTATGGATCTTGTTCACCAGTAATGAAGACAAAATTAATCTCTAAATCTTCAAATGAAATTGCAAATGAAAAAATTATGGAAATACAAACTCCCCAATTATTTACTCTTGATATTTTAGAGAAAGCATATCTTCGTAATGGAGAAGAAATTATGGATTCACACGATACAACTCAGCAAGTATCAAAAATTTTAGGTATAGAATCAAGAGTGATAGATGGTTCTAATTTAAATCTTAAAATAACATATAAAGAAGATTTAGAAATCTTAAAATCTAGACTTGGCAGGAACATATAGTAGATGAGTTTATTAAGTAGATATTCAAATTTTGTCTCAGATAGAGGTCAAAATACAAAGGTTTGTTTAATTGGTGCAGGCCAAATGGGACAAGGTATTGTTGCACAATTAAACAAAATGGATTCGACAGATCTAGTCCTAATCATTGATAAAAATGAAGAGAAATTAAATCAAGCTAAAAATAGATATAAAAATAATTCAGAAATTTCCCTATCGACCAACATCGATGCCCTGGATGAAACCGATTTAGATATTGTTATTGAGGCTACTGGAACTCCTTCGTCAGGAGCAGAGGTTGCCGCAAAAGTACTAAATAGAAAAATCCATTTAATTCTTTTAAATGTAGAGACGGAAGCAACTATTGGTTTAGCTCTTAATCAAGAAGCAAAGAAAAATAATTGTATTGTAACAGTAGGTGACGGAGACGAACCAGTTGCTGCTGTTGAATTATATAATTTTGCCAAAGAAATATCTATGGATGTAATTGCAATTGGAAAAGGTAAAAATAATCCATTTAATGAATATGCAATTCCAAAAGATCTTGAAGAAGAAGCTCATAGAAAAAAAATGAATCCAACAATGTTAACAAGTTTTGTGGACGGAAGTAAAACAATGATTGAGATGGCTGCATTAGGAAATTATCTAGATTTTAATATAGACATTGATGGTATGCATGGTCCAGATTCTGACTATGAAAGTTTAAATTCAATATTTATACCTGAATCATCAGGTGGAATATTGACAAATACAAATGTTGTTGATTTTGCATTTGGTGTTGCTCCAGGCGTTTTTGCAATCGTATATTCTGAAGATGATTACGTTAATTACGAAATGGAGTATTTAAAAATGGGTAAAGGCCCATATTGGACTTTATATAGGCCATATCATTTAACAAGTCTTGAAATTCCAAGAACAATCATGAAGATAATGGTTGAAAAAGAAAGCCAATTAAGCGCTACATCATGGAATATTGAAGTTGTAGCCCATGCTAAAACAGACTTAAAAGCAGGAACAAATCTTGGTTCGATTGGTGGAGACTATATTTTTGGAAAAGCTATGAAAGTTCAGAATGCTAAAGGTCTAGCACCATTAGGTTTATCAGAAAATAATATCCTAAATCACAATGTAAATAGAGGCGATCCCATCGAAATCAATAATCTTGATATGACTGAAAATCAACTTTATAAATATTGGTTAATGCAAAATAGTTTTTTATAATGATAAATTTAACTTTTTGTTATCATAAAATTTGAGATTAATATGAAAAATCCTAATCAAAGAATTGGTGCAGACGTCCTAAAAACAGAAATAGTTGATATGTACAAATCAATATCAAACAAATCTGCAACATACGCTTTGCATTTTGAGACAGAAGAGACAAATCAATTCTGCGACTTCACAGAAAAAATTCAATTTTTAGTGTCCAATTCAAATGTTGTTCATGGTTCAGTTACGATTTCAACTCCGCACACAACAACTGCCATAATCATCAATGAATCAGAAACTGGTTACATCAATGACTTTAAAAAGAAATTAGAAGATCTTGTACCTTCTGATGACTATTTTGAACATGATGATTGGGATCTTAGAACAGAGAATATGCAAGAAGATGAAAATATAAATGGAAGATCACACGTAAGAGGTTCAATCATAGGATCTACATCTGTAACACTACCAGTCATCGATTCAGAAATTATTCTTGGTAGATGGCAACGACTATTTTTTGTAGAGTTAGATTGTTCTCGCTCTAGAAGACTTTTTGTTCAAATCCAAGATATAAATTAGTTTTTAATACTTAAAAAATATTCTGGTTCTTCTCCGATTTTCCACTTAATATTACAACCCATACTTGGAAGCTGTTCAGAAATTGGCTCTTTATTATTTAGCAAAGCATCGATTGCACTTCTTAAACTTGATCCATCACTTGGAATATCATTACCAGGTCGAGATCCATCTAGTTGACCTCGATAGACTAGATTACTATCACTATCAAATAGAAAAAAATCTGGTGTACATTGAGCAGTAAAATTTTTTGCTGCTGACTGATCCTTGTCAACAACATAAGGAAAGTTGTATCCAAGAGTAGTTGCATATTCTCTCATTTTTTCAATACCGTCTTCTGCATATTTTTCCTGTGAACTATCGTTTGAATTAATACCTACAACAGCAATGTTTTTATCCATTATTTCATTTGTTAATTTCACTATCTCATCATTTACATGTTTAACAAATGGACAGTGATTACAAATAAACATTACAAGAGAACCCATTTTTCCATCAAACATTTTATTTGTATAAATTTTCTCATCGATGCCTAAAAGATTAAAATCCGGCATTTTTGTACCAAGCGGCAGCATTGTTGATTCTACGTCCATAAAAACCTCCTATATATTACTAAATTATAAGCAAAACATGAATTATATGACTGTCATCAAGAATCAAAGTTACAAATTTATATGAAGATTTCTTTGAACAGGAGTGAAAGGTAAGCTTTTATTTTTTATACTTAGAGCATGTGATATTAACAATATTACATATTTGTTACAAAAAGTGACAGATTGATCAATCTAAAGGGGGATTGAAAAGATATGAAAGAATTCATACAACGCGTTGGTGGTGCTGCGTCAGGAATGGTTATTCCTAACATTGGTGCCTTCGTCGCTTGGGGGCTAATTACAGCTCTCTTTATTGGACCAGGTTGGTTGCCAAATGAGGAACTTTCATCAATGGTTGACCCTATGATTACCTATCTTCTACCATGCCTAATCGGCTATACAGGTGGAAAAATGGTTTACGGTCATAGAGGTGGCGTAATTGGTGCAGTTACTACTTTTGCCGCAATAACTGGAACAGGTTCAATCCAATTCTTTGGCGCTATGTTAGTAGGTCCAGGTTCAGCTTGGTTACTCAAGAAAGTTGATGGAGCATTACAAGACAGTGTTCCAGAAGGTTTTGAAATGCTTTATGACAACTTTTCTTTGGGTATCTTAGGACTTGGAACAAGTGTTGTAACCAATATAGGTCTTTCACCTATCTTGGTAGCAATTTCTGATGGATTAGGAAACTTTGCTGCAAGCTTAGTTGATAGTGGTTTAGTACCATTAGCAGACATTCCTATTGAAGTCGCCAAAGTGTTGTTCTTAAACAACGCTGTAAACCACGGTGTTTTAACACCGTTAGGTGCAGCTGAATCAGCTGAAGTGGGTAAATCAATTTATTTCATGCTTGAAGCTAACCCTGGTCCTGGACTAGGATTGCTACTTGCATATTGGTTTGCTGGTTCTGGTATGTGGAAAGCTTCTGCACCAGGATCAATAATTATCCATTTCTTTGGTGGAATTCATGAGATCTATTTCCCATATGTATTAGCACATCCAATAATGATTATTGCTATGTGGGCTGGTGGAATCTCAGCAGATCTTTGGTTCGTAGCAACTGATGCTGGACTAGTTGGTCCTGCATCGCCAGGAAGTATATTTGCTTTCTTGTCGATGACACCAAGAGGTGGCACTGGTGCTGTATTAGGTGGAATTGCAATAGGAGCAGTTGCTTCTGCTGTTGTTGGTACATTGCTGCTTAGAATAAGACCAATACAAGAAACAGACGCTGGAGTAGATGACGCAATAGAAACTTCAATTCCAGGAGTTGATGTTTAAGAACTAATAAAAATTAGTTATAATTGACTTGGGAGGAAACTCCCAAGTCAATTTTTTTTGAAAGGAATTATATGAGTTCAATCGAAGCAGCTGATGTAAAAAAAATATGTTTAGCATGTGAGGCTGGAGCAGGGTCAAGCTTAATGGTTAAAAACAGTCTTATTAAAAAAGCTAAAAAAGCAGGTATAGAGGTTGAAATTGTTCACTCACCTGCAA
>JBJKUD010000034.1:0-13513 GCA_045563315.1 Candidatus Actinomarina sp.
GCATTTCTCCTTTTTGTTTTGCTGATATAACATCTGACGATTCAAAAGTTTTTATTCCAAGTTTTTCAGCTGCAATAGCAAATGAAAGTCGTGTTCTTGTTGAAGGTTCGTCAAACTTTAACAAAGCTAGAGTATCTAAATTTTTTGATTTAATTTTTAGAGACCTTGATTCTTCAATTAGATTTTCTAAATGATTTTTATTTACATCTTGAAAATCTAAAAGATGTCTCATTCTTACGTTACCTCTACCTTATCTTCACTATCTATTTCTTTCAAAAATACGGACACATATTCATCTTGATTTGTCGGGATATTTTTACCTACAAATTTTGGGCTGATCGGGAGTTCTCTATGTCCTCTGTCAATTAGGCATAAAAGAGAAATAGATTTTGGTCGACCAGAGTACATTACAGCTTCAATAGATGCTCTCAATGTTCTTCCAGTATAGATAACATCATCAATCAATATTATGTCTCTATCTTCAGGTGATATTTCAAGAACATCTTTTTCAACATTTTTGTCCAGGTCATCTCTAAATGGTAAATAATCTACTTTGCCGATATCATGTTTAAAGTTTTCGCTTAATAAATTATTTGATATCCTTTGAGCTAAAAGGTCACCTCTTTTGGGAATTCCTAATAAATAAGGATTGAGGATATTTGATTCAATGATTTCTTTACTGAGTCGGAATAGAATTTTATCTATTGTCATTTTATCCTTTCAATGCTCACAGACATTGTTTAAAGCTATATACATATTACCAAATAAGACTTGTAAATATTATTATTTATCTATTTTCTCTAAAGAATGGAATTCCAATATTTTTGGGAGCTCCAGTTTTTCCACCTTTGTAAATTGTGAGCATAACTAAAACTAGAATTGTTATGATATAAGGGGCAATTTTTACGATATAAGGGTTTAGTTCAAAACCATATGTTTGCAATCTAGGTACTAAAGCTTCAAGAAAACCAAATAAAAGTGCACCTAGGGCAGTTCTATAAGGCTTCCATCCTCCAAAAATTACTAACGCTAGTGCTATCCAACCTCTACCGGCAGTCATATTATCAGTCCAATATGGTACATAACTTAATGTTAAATAAACTCCTGAAAGTCCAGCAAATGCCCCACCAACACAAGTGGCAATAAATTGTGTCTTTGTGACATTAAGTCCCATTGAGTCAGCTGCTTTTGAATCTTCTCCAACAGCTTGAAATCTTGTACCGAACATTGTGTTCTTAAGTATGTAAGAAATTGTAATTGTAAATATAATTGCAAGATAAAAAATTATGTTTTGATTTAAAAAAACTTCTAACACATTAGATGGATTCTCTATGGAAAAAAGACTTTCAAGTTTTGTTTCAAGTTTTCTACCTACATAATTTTTTCCTAGCAATGAGGAAACTGCTAAACCAAGTATTGTTAATATCAAACCGGAAACTGTTTGATCTTGTTTTAAAATTACTGTCACAATTGCATGAATAGAAGCAAAGATTGATGATGATAGTATTCCTACAACTATTGCGAAAAAAATATTGTTGGTGTTCACTGCTGTCATAAATCCTGCAACTGCCCCTATTGATATCATTCCTTCAACTCCAAGATTAAGAATTCCAGATTTTTCTGTAATTAATTCTCCAAGCGAAGCAATAAATAAGAGTGTTGCAGCTTGTAACGTTGCATTTAACAATCCAAGAAATTGAATATCAACCATCATCAGCTCTTTTTAATTGATAATTGAAAAAAAATTGAATTATTAATGCTCCAAATAGAGTAGAGGCTTGAATTATATCGGCAATATATGTGCTAACACCAATTGTTTGAATAACTGAACCCCCAATGGATAATGCTCCAAATAGAGATCCAACCAAAAAAATACCGATAGGACGCATTCCAGTTATAGCGGCCACAATTATTGCTGTATATCCAAATCCCTGTGAAATACCTGTAGAAACACGATGGGTTTGACTTAATAATTCTACTCCACCAGCTAATCCTGCAAACCCACCTCCTATTAACATTGCAAAAAAAGCTTTTTGTTTAGCATTAATTCCTGCATAAATTGCAGTCATTTCTGATCCACCGGCAATCCTCATTTCGTAGCCAAAAACAGTACTATTTTTGAGATAATGTGCGAAAGCAGTAAACAATATACAAATTAAAAATCCATAACTTAATTTTCCAAAAATAGTTGGCAAATATACTTCTTTTCCTACGTAGGCTGCAGCTGGAAAATTTAATGACCCAGGATCTTTCCAAGGTCCGTTAACAAGATATATAGTCAGACCTATAACAATGTAGTTTGTCAATAAAGTTGTAATTATTTCGTTAACCCCAAATAGCACCCTTGTAATAGCCGGAATTAATATACAAAATGCACCTCCCACAAATGCTGAAACTAAAAGTAAAAAAATAAATGATGTTGAGTTAGTTAATTGAAAATTAATATAAATTAGATTTACACCAATAGCACCCATGAAGATTTGTCCTTCTGCACCAATATTCCAAAGCTTTACCGTATTGATTATTGCTATTCCTAAGCCAGCGAGTATAAGAGGGGTAGCTTTATTTAAAGATGAGCTTAGGCTGTTAACACTTCCAATTGATAATTTGAACATAAGCGAAAAAGTATCAATAGGGTTCTTATCTTGAATTAACAAAATAACTGAACCAATTATTAGGGCAATTAAGAAACCCGCTAGAAAAGAATAAAAGGTGGAGAGTTCATTTACAACTTGGCGCTTTGATAATGTATATTTATTCATTAACACCCGCCATAGCCAAACCAACGTCATTAATATTTGCATCTGTAGTGTTAAAAGATTTTACAATTTTACCTTCAAAGATAACTAGTAATCGGTGAGACAACTTAAATAATTCATCTAGATCTTCAGAAATTAAAAAAATTGCTGAACCTTTATTTCTTTGGTCAATCAATAAATTATGAATTGCATCAACTGCATTTACATCTAGACCTCTTGTTGGTTGGGAGGCAATTATTACATCAGGATCTCCAACTAATTCTCTACCCATCAATAACTTCTGCATATTACCTCCAGATAATGTAGAAATTTCAGCTTTTGGATTAGGAGCTTTTATTGAAAATTGTTTTATTAAGCTTTCCAGATAATTTGATGTTTTGTTTTTTGATAAATGTGGACCAAGTTTTGTATGAAAATAATCCCTAACTATTGAATTATCTATCACAGAAACTCCAGGAGCTAGGCCAACTCCAAGTCTATTTTCAGGAATATAGGATAAATTTAGTTTCTTTCTAGATTTCACGCCTTTATTTGAAACATCTTTATTATCAATAATTATTTTTCCTTCAAATATTCTTTCAATTCCTGAGATAATATTTGCAAGCTCCACTTGACCATTTCCTGATACTCCAGCTAAACCTAATATTTCCCCTGCTTTTACATGGAAATTAATCTCTTCAAGTTTTTTTATATTGCTGATTGAATCTATGTAGTTTATATTTTCAACATTTAATTTAATTTTTCCAATTTCATTATCTTTATTAACTGTAGATTTTTTTACTGTGCCCATCATCAATTCAATAAGTTGATTATCTGTTACATCTTTTGTTGGTAAATCTTTAGCAACCATCTTTCCATTTTTCATAACTGAAACAATTTCAGTAAATTCTTTGATTTCCTTTAATTTATGCGTAATCAATACAATTGTTTTCATGTCTTCTTCTGCTAGTGTCAGAAGAGAATTTTTAAGTTGAGAAGTTTCCTGAGGAGTAAGAACAGCTGTGGGTTCATCAAGGAGCATTATGCTACTGTCATTAAAAATTAGTTTCATTATTTCAATTTTTTGTTTTTCTCCTACTGATAAATCTGAAATTATTTCATTTTCATTTACATTAAGGGCAAAAATTTCTGAATATTTTTGAAAAGATTTTAAGAAATTATTATTGTAAATATTTGATTTAGAAAGGGTTAAATTATCTTTAATACTGAAGCTCTCAACTAATCGAAACTCTTGATGAACCATTCCTATCCCAAGTTGAGATGCAATATCGGGACTTAAAATTTTTTCTTTTTGGCCATTTAGATAGATTGATCCTTTTTCTGGTTGGTATATTCCAGATAATACGTTCATTAGAGAGGATTTTCCAGCTCCATTTTCACCAAGCAACCCATGGATTTTGCCTTTATATAAGTTAAAATTTACCTCATCTAAGGCTTTTAATTTTCCAAAAGTTTTGGTTACATTCCTGGTTTCTAAAAATTTATTACTCATAAAAAAAAATACAGCACCTCAATTAAGAGGTGCTGTAATATAAACATTTAATCTAGTGTACCTACAACGTTGTCAACAAAGTAGAACATACCCAACAAATCACCATCACTTGAACCTTCAAAAATTTCAAAAGTTCCGTCAATAATCTCTTGTTTTCTGTCCTCGATGAGTGTCTTTATATCACTCGATACGTCATCTGATACTTCAAATAAATCAACAACATTATCAGACATCCCTGTCCAATATGGAGTTGTTGTGAATTCGTCGTTTATTACTGCGTTTACCATTTCAGTATAAAGTGGTCCCCAGTTCCATACTGGTGCAGTAACAAATGCATTTGGAGCTGCTTCTTGACCATAACCTGTGTGGTAGCCAATCCATTTAGCTCCAGCGGCCTCTGCGGCAATTCCTGTAGATGCAGAATCTTGATGTTGCGTAAGAACATCAGCCCCAGCTTCTAAGAGAGCGTTTGCAGCCTGTGTTTCTTCCTCTGGACCAAACCATGTATTTGTCCATACAACTTCAACAGTTGCGTTAGGATTTACTTCTTTTACACCATTTGCAAAAGCATTAATTCCTCTAATAACTTCTGGTATTGGAAATGCAGCTACATAGCCAATCTTATTTGATTCAGTTAGTGAACCAGCTGCTAAGCCTGACAAATATCTTGCTTCATATATTTTTCCAAAATAATTTGTATAGTTTGAGTCATTAGATTTATATCCAGAACAGTGAAGGAATGTAACATCAGGATATTCCAATGCCATTTCCTCCATGATATCTAGATAGCCGAAAGTTGTTCCAAAGATAATATTGTAGCCTTGCTCAATATATGCTTCTGCAACTGTTCTAAATTCTGTTGCATCTGGGGGAACATCTTCTGTGAAAGCTGTCTCTATCCCTGTCTCTTCGACAAGATATTGACGACCTTCGTCATGTGCCTGTGTCCATCCTCCGTCATTTGCGGATCCTAGATAAACAAAAGCAGCTTTGTAATCATCTACGTCTGCGGCTCCACCGCAGGCCATAGTAAGAATACTTATAATTATTAGGCCTACTGCCCAACTTTTGCGCATCCTTACCTCCTTTTCATATTTTCAAGTATAGACAATGGGTTAATTAGACTATTTCATTTAGTTTTATTTTTTTATGAGATAAAAGAACTCTATGATAAAAAATTTTGATAGAATTAGCTCTTACTATTATGGAAAAACTTTTTTATACCTGGGACGAACAATTTGATGATACAAACATAATGTGTGATCAGTTAGAGGCCGATGAGTTTATACCTGATGTTGTTGTTGGTATTAGTCGAGGGGGATTGATTCCTGGTGTTATGATTTCACACAAATTAGAAATTCCATTTAAGCCTGTTCATGCTTCAACAAGAGATTTTCCACATTGGGAGAATTACCTTCCAAGACCTAAAGATGAAAAAGTTTTAATAGTAGATGACATTTGTGATAGTGGAGAGACATTTATCAAACTCTCAGAATACATAAGAGACAATATAAATTTTGAGTGTGATGTTCGATTTGCATCACTATGGTGGAACAATGAATGTGAATTCAAACCCCATTACTTCATACGTGATTTGGCAAAAGACACTGCTGATGTTTGGATAGACTTTCCACACGAATCATGGTGGGAAGAAAAAGCTAAGTAACTAAATTTTTAGCGTACTCTTTAATAGTTTTTAGCATACTATAAGCACCATTTCTTCGGGCAGGGCTTAAGATAACTCCCAATTCAAACTCTTCCATTAAATCTATATCATTTGAAACAATATCTTCAGCTTTTTCATCTGAATAAATCGTTGCAATCAATGTCACCAATCCTTTAGCTATAAGTGCATCTGAATCACTGTTAAAAAAAAGTTTTTCGTCTTTTTCTTCAGGAACAAGCCAAACTTGGCTTTGACAACCATTTACTTTGAAGTTGTCAAGCCGTAGTTCTGAAGGGAATGAGTCATTCTCTTTTGCTTTCTCAATTAAATATTGATACTTTTCTTGATCGTTTGGGAAGATATCGAGTATTTTTTTGTACTCATCAACTTTTTCTCTTATAGACATTAATTATCTCAACATCTCGACACTAGATATAAGTGCTGACTTTAAAGTATCAATATCTTCTTTGTCGTTATAAATGTATGCCGTCGATCTTATGGTTGCATCTATACCTAATTTTCTATGAAATGGTTGAACACAGTGATGACCTGCTCTTACAGCAACCCCGTGTGTATCTAACATTAAAGAAAGATCTGATGCGTGAACTCCATCAACATACATACCAAAAGTACATCCTGCAGTATTTTCTTGCGAATGTATTACATTTACTCCCTCAATGTCTAGCAAAACTTTCATTCCATATTCACGCAATTCATCTGAATGCTTTTCAACTTCAACCATCCCTAAATTTTGTAAATAATCTACAGCTGATCCAAGGCCAATAGCTTCAACATACGGAGGAGTACCTGCTTCAAATTTGTGAGGAACTGGTGCCCAAGTCGCTCTATCATAATAAACTTCTTCAATCATATCTCCACCTCCATAAACGGGATCAAGAGAATTTAGAATGTCTTTTTTACCCCAAACCACACCAATACCAGTTGGACCTAACATTTTATGTCCAGAGAATACTAAAAAATCAATTCCTAAATCCTGAACATCAACTTTTCTATGGGGAACTAATTGTGCACCATCAATAATTAATAAAGCATCTGAGTTTGATCTAACTAAATTATTTATTTCTTTAATATCAGGAAGCATTCCCGATAAGTTTGATTCCCCGACTATTGAAACAACTTTCGTCTTTGAAGAAAGTTTTGATGAAAGATCATCTAGATCTAAAGAAAAGTCTTCATTTACCTTTACATAATTGATGATTAATTTATATTTTTCAGCGACCATTTGCCAAGGAATAATATTTGCATGATGTTCAATTTCTGACAGGATAATTTCATCGCCCTCACTCATAAATTTATTAGCTATTGAATTAGCTAAAAAGTTAAGAGCCTCAGTTGTTCCTTTTGTAAAAATAATTTCATCTGATTCAGATGCATTTAAGAAAGATTGAAATTTATTTCTTACAGATTCATATTCTTGGGTTGTTTCTGCTGAAAGAACGTAAGTTCCTCTATGAACATTTGCATTGTTAAATTTATAGATCTCAGTCATTTTATCAATTACTGAGTTTGGTTTTTGTGAGGTTGCACCTGAATCCAAGTAAGTTAATTTATTTCCATTTATATCTCTTTCAAATATTGGAAAATCTTTTTTTATGTTTAAAAATTTGCTCATTGGTAAGATTCATATCCTTCTTTTTCTAGCTTATCAGACAACTCTGTACCACCAGTTTCTACAATATTCCCATCTACGAATACGTGAACAAAGTCTGGCTTAACATATTCCAGTAATCTCTGGTAATGAGTTACTACAAGATAACCACGATCTGGAGTTCTTAAATTACTAATTCCCTCTCCCACAATTCTTAAACCATCTACATCAAGTCCTGAATCAGTTTCATCTAAAATTGCAAGTTTAGGATTTAAAACTGCAAGTTGTAGAATCTCATTCCTTTTTCGTTCCCCACCCGAGAACCCATCATTTAAATATCTATCAACAAAATCTGGAGAAAGACCTAAATCTTTCATTGCTTCAGCAACTTTTAGTCTAAGTTCTACTGTGGTGTATTCAGTTTCTTCTATATTCGTAAGAGCAGTTTTAAGCATATTTACAATAGTCACACCAGGTATTGATTCTGGATATTGAAAAGCAAGAAACATTCCTTTTTTTGCTCGATTGTCTACAGGTTCTTCAGTGATGTCTTCACCACTAAATGTAATTTTTCCATCTGTGATTTCATAAACTGGATTACCCATCAATACATTAGCAAGTGTTGATTTTCCTGAACCATTGGGACCCATAATTGCATGGACTTCTCCTGGGTTTATTTCCAAATTAACTCCTTTAATGATTGGAGTTGATTCTACAGACGCATGTAAATTTTCAATTTTTAACACATATCTATATTAATTCTATTAAAAAAACAAATGACATTTGATTAGTCAAATTTGAAAACAAAATTAGAATAAAGTAATGCAATTTAGTCTCACAGATTTACAAAACGAAATTAAAGAAAATGCTAAAAAGTTATTATCTGAAAAAGTAGATTTACTTGAACTGATTAAAAAGTTTGATGACAATACAAGAATTGATACTGAACTTTGGCAACTTATTAATGAGCAGGGTTGGTTAGGCCTAGATGTACCTGAAGAAGATGGCGGATTAGGATTTACCCAAATTGACTCTTCCATTCTCTCTGAAGTATTTGGTTATTATATGCCAATAGTTCCATTTTTTAGCTCTGGAGTAGTTTTTAAACAATTATTGCTTCATTCACCAAAAAACTTAAAAACTAAATTTTTACAAGATATAATTTCTGGATCAAAAATTGGGACTTATGCTATCTACGAAAACGACAAGTATGAGATTGATGATGAAAATATTAAGACTTCATTTGAAACAAGTGATAATGGTTATTTGCTGAATGGTAATAAAAGCTACGTTATGTTTGGAGACTCATCTGATTTAATTGCTGTTCTTGCAAAAGGGAGTGATGGATTTAAATTTTTGTTAGTTGAAAAAGAAACCCCAGGCATTTCGATAAAGGAAACAACTTCTTTAGACCAATCCAGACCAATGACAGAAATTAATTTTCAAGATGTAGAAATAAGTAAAGAAAATCTTATGTTTGATATCAATGAAGACAATAATTTATGGAATAAAGTAAAACATATATCCCTATCATTTTTATCAATGGAACAAGTTGGAGGTGCCCAAGCATGCTTAGATATGTCTACACAATATGCAAAAGAAAGAATACAGTTTGGAAGACCCATTGGATCATTTCAGGCTATTCAACATATGTGTGCGGACATGGTTTTGCAGATTGAAAGTGCTAAATCAATAGCCTACAGTTCTGTGAGGGTAGATATTGATGACCCAATAGAACTTGAGATGAGTTCATCTATGGCTAAAGCATATTGCTCTGAAGTTTTCAATAAAGTTGCAGGTGATACGATTCAAGTTCACGGAGGTATTGGATTCACTTGGGAACATCCAGCGCATCTATACTTTAAAAAGGCTAAGTCAGACTCCTTAATTTTTGGCACTTCAAAATCTGCCAGAAATGATGTAGCTAGACTTCTTAGTTTATAAAATTGCCAAGACTTTCAAAATTCGAGAATTATAGATTTATTGGTTACCGTAAAAATATGAAGGTTTATGATTGCGACAATGAAGAACATTTTAAAATTTTGCAAACATTAGAAGAAGAAAAACAATTAGTTAAAAATAATCAATTACAATCATTTGGCCCCGATTCTCTAGAAGAAGCAAAGAATAGAAGCTATAAACTTTTTAAATAACTTCCCAGGTAATTGTTTTTGATCCGTTTTGTTTAATAATTCCTTGAGATTCTATATATTTCAGATGAGCCATTGTTTCTTGAAAGGCCATGCGTAAATTCCATGAATCAAGTGGTCTTGAAAACAAACTTTGTGTAACTTCCCATCCAGTAAGAGACCCATTTGATAATATATCTACGATTTTTTTTGATCTTTTTTCATGATGTAAAAGAATTTGCTCAATTCTATTTTGAGGGCTGTCAATAACTTCAAAATGTCCGGGCGCGATTATTTCGTGATCAATACTGTTTACTTTTTCTAAAGAATTTACATAGCTTGACAACATATCTGTGGCTTCATCATGGAGGGGGATAAATGGAGTTATTCGCGGAAGAATATGATCACCGGAAAAAATAATTTTACTTGATACGTCAAGCAATGAAATTTCTGATATGTCATGGCCGGGTGTAAATATAACTTCTAAATCTCTATTTATATTTTTAATTTTTCCTTCATCGAAAAGTATTTCTGGGGGAGTAATTTTTCCCGTTGTACTTGGAGTAGTTATTGAGTTCATATCGTCTAAAAACTCTTTTGGTGCTCCCTGTTTTTTCGCATATTCACCTATTGCTTTGAAACGAGATGACCAATCATTGTAACGCGGAATAAAATCGGGTGCATTCTTATAAAGGCCAAATTTGATTCCTTTATTTCTTAAAACAGTTGAAAGTCCGACATGATCAGAATGTAAATGTGTTCCGATTAATAATTTGATATCTGAAAGTTGTATATTTAGTTGTTTTAAATTTACTTTTAGATCATCAAAATATTCTTCTCCATTTACACCACAATCGATCATGATGTAGCCATCATCATCTTCAATAAGATAGATGTTCACAAAACCAGGTGGGCTCCAAGGGAGTTTTAGTGGAAAATGTAAAATTCCATGGCCGAGATTAAAGTTCTTCAACTTAATTTGTCATAACCCAAACACCAAATGCTACAACAATTACGATTGCAGTTATTAAAGAAGCAATTATAAGATGTCTTGTTTGCATAGCAATATTGTATCTGATTAATGAGTTATCCTGAGTTGGATGAAAGCATCTTTTCCAGTAGATTTAATAGTGACAATAACTTTGACCAATATATATAGGGAACCCCTTAATGTGTTGCAGTTATTATCTCGATTTGATAGCGACCCTATCTTGAAAGAGGTAATTTGAAAAAATTAACAATTATTGGCGGTGGCCCAGCTGGTTATGCCGCAGCATTATATGCTCACAACTTTGATCTAGAAATTACGTTAATTGAATCTGATGTTTTAGGGGGCACTTGCTTAAATAGAGGTTGTATTCCTGCAAAATATTGGCTTCATGTAGCTGAGTTAAATCATGAAATATCAAACTCCAGCAACTTTGGAATAAATATTGAAAATAAAACAATTGATTGGAAAAAAACCTCATTAAAAAGAATTGAGGTAGTTGATAAACTAGTTTCTGGAATCAAAACACTTTTAAACAGCAAAAAAGTAAAAGTTATTGAAGGTTGGGGCTCTATTGAAAATAAGAATACTGTTTTAGTTAATAAATCTGATGGATCAACTGAAAAAGTTGAAAGTGATTATATCCTCCTTGCCACAGGATCTAAACCAAGAGAACTTCCTGATATTGAAATAGATGAAAACTTTACAGTTACCTCTGACACTGCTCTTAATTGGGAAGAACCACCTAAAAGAGTTTGTATTGTTGGTGCGGGCGCTATTGGTTGTGAATTTGCAAGCTTGCTTAATGATCTTGGTTCAGAAGTTACAGTTGTAGAAATTGCTAAAGAAATCCTTCCAGGGTTAGATAAAAGAACATCTGGCGAATTAAGAAAACAGCTTTCTAAACGAGGAGTTGAATTTAAGCTAAATACTTCAATTCAAAATATAAATGACAAACAAGTTACCTTTTCAGACAACGAAACCGCAGAATATGATTCTGTTTTGGTTGCTATTGGTAGGTCACCATTGACTGAAAATATTGGATTGGACAATGTAAATATTGTTACAGAAAAAGGATTCATAAATGTTGATCTAGAAACATTTCAAACTTCAGAAGAAAATATTTATGCTTTAGGAGATATTGTGGCTAATACGCCTCAATTAGCCCACGCAGCATTTGCTGAATCAATTTCAGCAATAACATTTATTGCTACGGGTGAAAAGAAACCACTTGATTACAATGCAATCCCATATGTTGTTTATACGAGACCTGAATTAGCAGAAGTTGGATTAAACGCAGAGAGGGCAAAGTTAAACAATATTGAAATTGATCAATCACAACATAGCTTTGCTGGAGTTGGTAGAGCTATGATAACTGAGCAAAATCAGGGGCTAGTTAAAGTTTATTCAGAAAAGGAAGGCCCAATTATTGGAGCTAGTGTATGTGGCCCTTCTGCTGGAGAAATGATACATGAAATAATGTATATGGTTGGTTGGGAAGCTCTTCCAGAAGAGGCAGCAGAATTTATTCATGCTCATCCAACATTAAGCGAAGCAGTTGGTGAATCATTACTTGGTTTGACCGGGAAAGGACTACATTAATGCAGATAGAAAAGATTGTTAGAAAAGGATATTCATCTGAACTTTCTAGTGATAAATTATGGGAAATTTATAAGTCTATGAAAACTCAGAGACTTCTTGAAGATAGATTATTAAAAATGTATAAAGGGGGACAGCTGAGTGGAGCTGTATATCCAGGTATAGGGCAAGAAGCGTCGATGGCTGGAATTGGTGCTGGAATGGATGATAAAGATATTTTTGGCGGCACTCATAGAGATCTTGGTGTTCAATTAATGAAAGGGGTAACACTAAAAGAAGTTGCACTTAATTTTTTTGGAAAAAAAGATGGACCTTCAAAAGGACGAGATGGTAATAGTCACTTTGGTGTAGTTGACAAAGGCACCTTAATGGTTGTATCTCCATTACCTGACTCAGCACCAGTTGCAGTTGGCTGGGCGCTTGCATCGCAACAACAGGGAAGTGGAGTGGTTGCTATAGCTAATTGTGGAGAAGGTGCTACTGCGACAGGCACATGGCATGAAAGCGTAAACATGGCTGGAGTATTAAATTTACCAGTTATATTTACTGTTCAAAATAATCAATTTGCATATTCATCACCAAATGAAACTGAATTTGGAACACCAAATGTTGCAGATAGAGGAGCAGGTTATGGTATTCCGTCACTAATTATTGATGGTAATGATATCTATGACGTTATCGATTCAATTCATGAAGCATGTGAAAATGCTAGAAAGGGTAAAGGTCCATCTTTAATCGAATTAGTCACTTTTAGACATTATGGACATGCTGGGCACGATCCAGCAGATTATGTTGAAGATGAAGTAAGAGATTTCTGGATGAAAAGAGATCCGATTGCAAGATTTGAAGATTCTCTTCTAACTGAGGGGTTATTTAGTGAGGATGATTTTATTCAATTAGAAAATGATTTAGAAATTGAAATAAAGGAAACTCTTGAGTGGGCTAAAACCCAAGAAGAGCCGGATCCAAAAGATGAATTAAATGATATGTTCGCTAAGAGAACAATCCCTGTAATTGAAAATACAAAAAATAATTTACAAACAATGAATTTTATAGAAGCCATAAATAGTGGATTAGATGAATTAATGAAAAATGATGAAGGTGTTTTCATTATGGGAGAAGATGTAGGTGTTTTCGAAGGTGCATTCAAAGCAACAAAAGGGCTTTTTGAAAAATATGGTCCATTTAGAGTTATAGATACAGCAATTTCAGAAGGTGGATTTACAGGTGCAGCAGTGGGAGCTGCATTAGCTGGCCAAAAACCAATTGTT
>JBJKUD010000035.1:0-24585 GCA_045563315.1 Candidatus Actinomarina sp.
GAACAATATTCGGTGAACCTAATGTCATACCAACATCTGAAAAAGATTATGCTGGAGAGCCTGCTTCACCTTATGGAGTTGCAAAAAAAAAGCTTAACGAATTTATAATGTTGATGTTGGAAGATCAAAAGATGTCATATTCAATTTTGAATTTAGCAAATGTTTATGGTCCAAGACAAGATCCTCACGGTGAAGCAGGTGTAATGTCAATATTTACTGGAAAAATGCTTAATAATGAAATACCAATAGTTTATGGAGATGGAAAACAAACACGTGATTATATTTTTGTTACTGATGTTGTAAGTGCATTAATAAAATCCTCGGAAATTGATGAAAATTTATTTTTGAACATAGGTACTAGTAAAGAAACAACCGTGAATGAATTAGTGTCACTAATTGGATCAATAACTTCATGGGAAGGAGAACCAGATTACAAACCCCAAAGACATGGTGAGTTACTCAGGAGTGTTTTAAATAATGAAAAGGCTAAGAAAAGATTGGCTTGGGAGCCAGAATATAATCTAAATCAAGGTATTGAAGAATTAGTAGATTGGTTTGAAAATGAATAAAAAATTTATTCTTATTATTATATTTCTTGTTTCCTGTACTTTTTCAGATGACACATCCCTCAAAAATCCTCCTATGGAAACTACAGTAATTACAACAGCAGACGGAATAAGATCAACTAATTATTTAGATTACAGAGAGATAAAACTATTGAGAGCAGAAACAGTAACAGATGAAACTATTAATTTTTTGAATGAATACGTTGAGTTTTCTGAGAAAAAACTGTTTTCAGATCCAAGATTAAAATTTGAAAATATCTATCCAATTATTATTGCTCAATTAGATCGTAATAATTATCAGGCAGCAATTGATTTAGAAACAGAATATTGTGATTATTTAGAAAATAACCATGAATATACATTTGAAATTTCAAAATGTAATCCTGATAATCAGTTTGAAGATTGGGCAAAAAAGGAAGATGGAAGCCTTGGAATCTTAACAGAAGATGGAAGGCCAATGGGATCTGCAATCAATGCGACTAAAAGAGAGGGTAGATGTTGTTATTTATTTGTAAGTGAGAGTCATGACGAGCCTATGCCCTCAATAGGGTACGTAACAATTCATGAAATGTTTCATATTTTTCAAAATTCAAATTTGATAGATCTATCAGATGACAGGAATGCATTGGACAATATTGCAGGAAAAAGACGAGGTGATGACGGAAAAAAATACCCTTTTTGGAAAGAAGGACCAGCTGTATATTATTCATATCTTTGGTACGCAAGGGAGATTAATGACTTCGATTATTTTAAAAACGAAATGAGGAGTGTATTATTTAGTTGCTACTGTGGTGATGGCCAAGCACCTATTATCGATAGATATTTGAATGGTCCAAAACTTTACGATGTAACTTGGGAAAGTGATGCAGACGTTGGTTATCAAGTTGGTGCCTGGTTTGTGGCATATTTAAATAATATACATGGTGAGGAACCTTTATTTGATTTTTGGATAAATACTCAAACTGGAATATTGTTTGAAGAGAATTTCCTTGATGTATATGGAAAAGATTATACAACTTACGTTGATGAGTTTGAAGATTTTATAAGAAATAGTTCAGAGTCAGAAATTATGTATATTCTTCCATCAAGTTAAAATATATCTGTGTTTGAATTATTAAAAAATCAAAAATTGTTTCAACTTCTTTTAGTAATTATTTTTATATCTTGTACAGTGCCAGATGACTCGTCAGTTCAAGATACAATCATCACAATAGAGTCTCAAGAAACTTCAACAACAACTACTGTTGGACCATCTACAACTACAACAATTGCAGACACTGCAACTACAGAATCTCAAGAGACAATGGAAACAGAACTTGAAATACCTGAAACAATAAAAATTGAATCAGAACACGTTAATTGCACCATTCCTGGATTTGTTCCAGAAGGTTATAAAACAAATTATTTTGAGTTAAGTACTGAACTTGGTAATAACAAACCAAAAAAGAATGCTGAGAATCCTGACATATGCATTTTATTTTCTGAGAGTATTTCGAGTGATTTTAGAGTTTACCATTTAGATGTTATGGAGAAATTATTTGATTACGTAGGTGGATATCACAGATGGGTACATATTATTTATGAACCAGAAGATCAAGCTCTGGAAGCAGTTGACGCACTCGATAAATTTGATTTTTTCTATGACAACAATCATAAAAAAGTTGAGCCTACACTCCAATTTGTACATGATAAAAGGAGCTGTTTAAGTGGTTTTGGTCGTAAAATGGACCGTGAATTAAATCACTACAGTTTTTGTATTCAACATACCCCCCAAAGTGAACCTTATTGGGAGAATGATAGAAATTTTTATGGTGAAGCATTTTTGGTGGGACATTATAATGGAATGGCTCACGAATATTACCACCACGTTCAAAGAGCTCATACTTTTGAAAGATCTCCTGCAATGCCTAATGACTGTTGTGGTCTAACCGATCCTGTAGATGCACCTGCTTGGTATATTGAAGGACAAGCAATAGTTTTTCCTAGTTTATTTATGCGAGATAACTTTGATAAACTTCAAATTGTAAAAGACTATGAATTACAGGGTGCTTGCGTCGGTGATCCAGAGTATAAAATTGATACTTTTAAGGGAAAATTTATAAAACTAGCAGGTTGCAATCTATCTCAAAAATATAGGTTTTACAGAGAAGAACTAAATGGAGATGGTCAATGCAGGGGTTTTACAAATCTAGAAGAATATAGAGATACAGCATTGTGCGCAAATAATGGATGGGAAATGATAAATTTCTACATTGCATACCTTACCTCTTTTGAGACCTTGTTTACCAGATTTCACGAAGATGTATATGATTTAGGATTTCCAGATACTTTAAAAAAATATACAGGTCAATCATTTGAAGAACTTTACGAAAGTTTTAATACTTTCATTTTAGATAATCCAACTCCACCAGAAGGATTTTTTCCGACAGAACCTTTAAACGAATTAGTTGATTTTTGGTCAATTAATTCTGGATAATAGAAATTAAATTAGTGTGGTCGACCTTTACAGAAAAAAATCCTCATCTTCTTTTCTAATTAATTCTTTAACGCCTAAATCTGAATATTTATAATTAACTCCTCTAATAATGGCCACCGGTATGTTATCTGATTTTTTCATAACTAATTCTGCAGCTCCAGCTAGTTCATCAATAATTGCTATTTCAGTCGCAAATAATTCATTGTCGAAAGCATCCTTTTCACCTATATAGCTTTCTAAAGGTTCAATACCTGATGACCCTATAGCGACATTAGTTTGACCTTTTCTCCATGCTCTTCCAAAAGTATCAGATATGATGATGCTGATTTTTTTATTTATAAGATGTTCAATTTTTTTTCTTATATCTCTACACGTCTTATCCGGATCTTCAGGTAGTAGTAAAACTGATCCTTTTTCAATATTTGATTTATCAATACCAGCATTTGCACAAATAAAACCATGTTTTGTTCTTGCGATTACAGTTTCACCTCTTTTTCTTAAAATTTCTATGGATTCTTGCTGAATTAATTTTTCAATACTTTCATGATCATTTTTAATCAATCTATCCTCAACTTTTGAAACTATCTTTTGAGTTATTACGATTACATCCTTATCTTCAAGAACAAAATTATTACTACTAAAACTTTTAATTATCTCATCTGCTAAATCATGCTTAGGTTCAAATTCAGGTAGATTTTTTATTGGAATGATTGTTATATTATTCATGATCAACAATATACCTTGCTAAATTAGTTGAATCTTCTGTGGACCTAAATAATATATTTTTTTCAATCGTATTTTCAGCTTTATCTGTATCACCTGATTGGACTATGTAGTAATTACCAATATTGTTATAAAATTCTTTAATTCCTTTTATATCACTCTTATAACCAAGATCTTCAAAATTTTTCTTTGAAGGCCCTTTAATTGCTTTATTTTCAATAAAAGGACTCACAACATATGTTGATCTATTATTAATTAATTTTTCTTTCAAATTTTGAATTGCAAGAATTGGGCCGATAGACAATATGGGATTCGAGGGACCTACAATTATTTTGTCAGCTTCATCTAATGCATTAGATACTTCCCTGGTTATATCTGCTTTTTCAGATTCTGAATATATAACGTCACTTATTTCCGGTTCAGATTTTAATTCAACAAAATACTCTTGGAAGTCTAATAATTTATTATCTGAGGTTTTAATTTTGGTGCTTACTAAATTATCAGACATTGGCAAAATTTTACAATTTAAATCAAACTTGTTTGTAATTAAGTTTGTAATCTGAGTTAAAGATTTTCCCTGAGAAAATAATTGATTTCTAAAAAGATTTAAAGCGAGATCTTTATCACCGAGATTAAATTCTTGTGGTAAATATTTTTTATATTCTTCGCTAACTGAAAAAGAGTCATTTTTTTGTCCCCATCCAAATTGACCCTCAATTCCAGCTAACGCATAAATTACGGAATCTATATCAGGTGATAGCCTTACCCCATGTATGGTTTCATCGTCACCTGTATTTACGATAATTGTTAAGTCAATATCGTTTAGATTATAAAACCCTTTAGCGAGCTTAGCTCCACCAATTCCACCAGATAAATAAACAATTTTTTTCATACGTAGTTACTCTTACCAATATTCCATTAACATTTTAATAATGGTAGATAGAGAAATTCTAGAAGCAATCTCTGAATTAGGTGAATCAGATCTGAAAAGATTGAGAATTTTAATTGATAATAAACTTGGTCCCACAATTAATGAACAAAAAATATCTTACAGACAAAAGTCGATAAAATGTGGGCGAGAGTCTTGTAACAGTTGCCCTCACGGTCCATATTGGTATGCTGAATGGTCAGAAAATGGAAAAAGAAATACAAAATATCTTGGAAAAATTTTAAATGAAATCAACTAGTAAAAAGATAACTTCAGATATTTCGCAAAAATTATTTTATTTAATTGTTCTAATTTTGTTTTTAAGAATTGATTTAGTCTTCCAGAATAATACGCCTACAGGTGGTGATATGGGAGCACATATTGTGGCAATTGATACATTTATAAGAGACTTTATGCCAAATTTTCAGATCAATGGATGGTCAAATGACTGGTTTGCTGGATATCCTTTATATTATTTTTACTTTCCATTGCCTGCAATTATTACTTTTTTCTTAGATCTGATTTTTCCATTTGGAGTTGCTTTCAAAATAATGATTGTGATGTCATCAATCATTGTTGTATATTCAATAGAGAAATTATTAAGAAAAGATTCAACAAATTTTTCTACTTTTGGAGCTACTGCGGGCTTATTTTATATTTTGACTGAATCATTTACGATTTATGGGGGAAATTTGGCATCAACACTGGCTGGGCAATTCTCTTTTGCTTATTCATTAGGATTTGCAAACTTATCGATATTTTATCTTATTAAATCAAATAATAAATTGAGATTTCCAATTAGTTCAATCTTTCTCTCTCTTTGTCTTTTGTCACATCTAATTCCTTTTATTATTTATATTCCAATTTATGGGTTCTTTTGGTTGTTAAAAAAAGAGAAAATAAATCAAAAAATTCTATCTATAACGATATTTTTAGCAATTGTTGTAAGGTGGACAACCTCTTTATTTATGAATTTAGAATTTACTACAAATATGAGTTACACACCATTTTCAAGAATTGAAGATTTAATTAAAGAAGATATTCTTCCAATTATTTTTATTGCTTTAGCGTTAATAATTTCAAATTTTAAAAATTTAATTAAATATAAATCATTAAATTTATTGGAGATTTATCTTGTTATTTCATCAATTCTTCTATATTTCTTTGTGCCAGAAGGTGCTCTTTGGAATGGACGATTGATACCGTTTTTCAATCTGGGAATTATCATAATGTTATTCAAATCAATTGAAATTTTTGTTGAGGATTTAAAACTTTATCAACAGGGAATAAATGTTTTAATACCTATCTTTTTTTTAGGAACAATTTATTGCCTCTATATTTTTTATGATAAATGGTCAAGTAATCAATCTTATTTAAACCTCTATATACCAATTATTTTTTTGATCATTATCTTCGCAATTTTTAATTTAAGAAATTTTGTTATGCAAATAAATATTCTTCTTGTATCTATTATTTTTTCAACAGTATCCTTTCTTCCTCATTGGCTTAATTGGAATTTTACTGGCTATGAAGGAAAAAATGAATGGACAGAAATTCAAAATTTGTACTCTAAATTAGAAAATTTAGATGCTGGAAGAATTATGTGGGAACCAAATTCAGATATGAACAAATACGGAACTCCAATGGCTTTAATGACTATTCCATATTTTACAAAACATACAAGCATGGAAGGTTTATATTTTGACTCAAGCATTACCACTCCATTTCATTTCATTTCAGTATCTGGCCTAGCAAAAAGACCTTCAAATCCTGTTGGTGGATTGTCTTATATCAACAATCAATTTGATCAGGGTGTTAATTACTTAAATGACCTGGGGATAGATTACTTTATTTCATATACAGAAGAAATTGAGGCAAAAGCTATGAATTCCGAAAATCTAATTTATCTTTTCTCATCCCAACCATTCTCAGTTTTTAAAGTAAATTCTTCTAAGGTTGAATTAGTTAATCAAGATATTGAAATTTTTTTGAAAGTTAATAAACAGGATGGAATTTTGAGTTCAATTTTCAGAGACACAAACATCAATAATTTTTTTGAAAAAGCTTATGACAGCTTTAATGAACTTGATAAAAAAAGGGTAATTGAAGCAAGTAATGAAATCAACATAGAACCATCAAAAAGCAAAGATTTAAAAATTACAAATTTAAAAATTGAAAATGATAAAATTTCTTTTTTTACAAATAGTCCCGGAGAGTTGCATTTAATAAAAGTTTCCTATTTTCCAAACTGGACGATAGCTAACGGAAAAGGCCCTTTCAGGACGTCACCTTCTTTTATGTCAGTTATACCAAACCAAGAATATGTTGAGATTAACTTCGATAAAACTTTGGTAGAAAAAAATAGCTTCTATTTTGCGATTTTCTCATTACTCTTATCAGTAATAATTTTTATTAGATCAAAACAAAATGATAAAAAAACTTAAAAACTTAAATTTTTTGACAAGTAATTCGACTTATTCTCAATTATTTCGTACTTACATAGTAGGTGCAATTAACTTAGTTTTTGGATTAGGAATAACTTACTTATTTCAATTTTATGTTTTTTTTGCAATACATGTGCCTTTGAGAACTTATTTAACAAATATTTTTGCATTTTCAATAGGTGTCGTATTCTCTTATTTTTTATCTAGAAAAATTATTTTTAAATTATCAATTAATGATGGTGGCATGAAAGAATTTATAAAATTTGTTGTTACAAATTTAATTAACTTGATTGTCCCGTTATTTATCTGGTTCTTGATTGATTTGATTAGGCCATCAATACAAAGTAACGAAATTCAATTTTTAATTGCAACAATATTGATACATGGATTTATTCTTCCAATTAAATATGTAATCTATAAATTATTTGTATTTAAAGACTCTCTAAATAACTGATACCTTAATTTAAATAAACTCTTAAGAGTTCTTGGGATTCTTTTGAATATAACCGAAACGCTTGGTCTAATCTCATTAACTTTTGCAGGAACCTCTTGAATCGCAAATCCAGATTTTTCTATCCTAATTAAAAGTTCAGTATCAAAAATATCTTGAGAAGATATAACGTTATTTATTTCTTTTTGTATATTCTCTTTCCTTATTGCTTTCATTCCATGAGTATCACTTAAAGAAGTTTGAAATAATATTTTCAATAACAACACAAATGTAGCAGTAGCAAGTTTTCGAACAATCGTCCTTTCGTCCTCTGATTCATTTAATCTTTTAGAAGCTACTAACGCTGCGAATTTTTCATTTAATTGAACTGCTTGTTCAAGAAACTTTTTTGAAAAATAATCGATATCAAATGAAATAATAAGATCATTTTTCGCAATTTTAAACCCATGTTTTAAAGCCAGTCCATAATTAGCAACCTCATTTTGTATTATGAAACAGTTATCTTTTTTATTTATGAAAGCATCTATCAAATTAACTGTATTATCAGAAGACCCATTTTCCGAAAAGATAATCTCGAATGGCATATTCATTTCTTCGCAGAGCTTGTAAATTTTATTTGCAGAATCTAGGAAAATCTCTTCCTCATTAAAAACTGGAATTACAACTGAAAAATTATTAATCATGTTGTTCATTTTCATAAACATTACAATACATATGGAGTGGATGAAAATAAACTAGATTTAATTTTTAAGGCTTACGACGTAAGGGGAGTATTCAATGAAACAATTACTCCTGAAGTAGGTTTTAAAGTCGGCGCTGCTTTTGCTTCATATGTAGATTCAGATGAAATAATTGTTGGACATGATGGTCGAATATCAAATGACGAAATGTTTACTGCAGTAAGTTCAGGTATACAAATTATGAATAAGTCAGTTTTGTACGTTGGAACTGTCCCTACAGATCTTGTTTACACATTGTCAGGAATAAAAAATTTGCCTGGTTTAATAATCACAGCATCTCATAACCCAAAGCAGTACACAGGATTTAAGTTTTGCGATAAAGGTGCAGTTGCAATTGGTCAAGAAACAGGTTTGGGGGAAATAAAAAAAATTGCAAAAAATTTTAATGAAAATTTTAAAATTTCTAACTTACCTAAAGAAATAAATATGGTTGATTTGTATTTAGAACATTTTAAAAAAATAGTAAAAACAACAGAAATTAGTGAGAAAGTGAAATTTTGCATCGATGGAGGAAATGGTGTCCTCGGTTCAATTATTCAGGATCTATCAAAAACTTATAATTTGAGTTATAAGGGTTTATTTATGGATGTAGATGGAAATTTCCCAAATCATCCAGCTGATCCATCTGATGAAAATAATCTTTTAGATCTTAAAAATAAAGTTTTATCGAACAATCTTGATTTTGGAGTTGCTTTTGATGGTGACGCTGACAGATCAGTATTTATAGATGATAAAGGCAATTTAATTAGTGGAAGTTTAATGACTTGTATAATTTCTGATTGGTTGCTTGAAAAACAATCAGAAATAAAAATTGTTCATAACGTCAACGTTCAACCTTCAGTCATTGAGTATTTAAAAAGTAAAGGAGTTGAGACCATAAGATCCAAAGTTGGTCACTCTTACATTAAAAAAATTATGAGAGACAATGATGCAGATTTTGGAGGTGAGCATAGTGCTCACTTCTACTTAAGGGAAAATTTTTATGCTGACTCTGGTATATTGACTCTTTTAATTTTTTTAAAAATCTTATCTGAAAAAAATATCAAAAGTTCAGAACTTTTAAAAAAATATGAATTTATGCCATCCTCTGGAGAGATAAATTTCACTGTACAAGATGTAGGCTTGAGTCTTAATAAAATTGAAAATACTTTTGAAGGTGATTTTGATAAATTAGATGGTATATCCTATTTCTCTGACGATTTTGGTTCAATGTTAGAGGATCAAATACTGAACCAATGCTGAGATTGAATGCTGAAGCAATAGATCAAAAAACTTTAGATAACCTTATAGTAAAAATTTCAAATATAATAAGTTTATAAATGTTAAATGTTGCTTTCGATTTAAAAAATCAAATTATATCTGAGCTTGAATTTTCAAGTAATTTAGATAATTTACCTAACGATAATCTTTTGATTATGGGCATGGGTGGCTCAGGTGTAGCAGGGGATGTTATGAAAGTTTTATCAAATGAAATATCTGATAAGAATATTATCGTTCGCAAAGATTATTCTATTCCAAAACAAATTATCAATTTACGACCTTTTTGCCTGTTCATATCTTATTCAGGAAATACGGAAGAAACATTATCAGGAATATCTGATGCTATTGAAAACAACTTGGATTGGATGGTCATCTCAAGTGGAGGAAAGTTAATTGATATTGCAAAGAAACAAGATAAAGTTTTTATCCAAATTCCAGGCGGATTACAACCCAGAGCTGCATTTGGTTATCTTACCTTAGCTGTATCAAAAATATTAGATTATTTAGATGGATCAAATTTTGTCACTCAATTACAGGAAGTTAGCGAATATTTAGAAATATTAACTCAGATGAATGATGAATCAGAAATAAATAAACTTTCATTAGAAATCAGTGAATCTATAAGTAATAAAACTGTTGTTCTTTACGCAGGTACTGACATGTCCAAAGTTGCATCATCTCGTTGGAAAACTCAAATTAATGAAAACTCAAAATCTAAAGCTTTTGTAGGAAATTTACCAGAAGTTCATCATAATGAAATTCTTTCCTGGGATGCAGACGAAGATGGAAGTAAGAATAATTTTATAGTCGTTTTGTTAAGAGATAAAAATGAACATATCCAAATTCAAAAAAGATTTGAATTTACAAAAGATTTAATTGGTGAAAAAGTAAACATAGTTGAAGTTAATTTAGATAATCAAGAAAGTACACTAAAAACCCTATTGGAGTTAGTATTACTAGGTGATTTAGTTAGTTTAAACTTAGCAAGGAAACTATCTATTGATCCAAAAAACATTGATACTATTGAAAAATTAAAAAATTTACTAGGAGGATAATGTCAACTATTAAAGATGTTAAATTATCAGATATCGGTCAACAAGAAGTCGACTGGGCTGCAAGGCAAATGAAAGTTCTTGATGAAATAAAATCAGACTTTATGAAAAATAAACCACTGGATGGCTTAAACATTGGTGCTTGTATGCATGTAACTAAAGAAACTGCTAATTTAATGCTTACTTTAAAAGCTGCTGGAGCAAATGTAGCTTTGTGTGCTTCAAATCCATTATCTACAAAAGACTCAGTTGCTGCATATCTTTCAGAAAATGATGTAGAGGTTCATGCAGTACATGGTGTATCCAATGATGATTTTTTTCAACACCTTAATTCTGTTCTCGATACTAAACCAGACATAACAATGGATGATGGAGCAGACTTAGTTTCATTACTGCATACTGAAAGATCTGATATCCCTGTTATGGGCTCAATGGAAGAAACTACAACAGGAGTGATAAGACTAAAATCAATGGAAAAAAACAACAAACTTAGATTTCCTGTCGTTGCAGTTAATGATTCTGATACAAAGCATTTATTTGATAACAGATTTGGAACTGGTCAAAGTGCAATGGATGGTGTAGTCAGAGCTACTGACTTATTGATTGCAGGTTTGGATGTGGTAGTTATAGGTTTTGGCGATTGTGGAAAAGGAGTTGCAGAAAGGGCATACGGAATGGGCGCAAAGGTTACAATTGTTGAGCCAAATTCAGTTCGTGCCTTAGAAGCTCTCATGCATGGATATGAAGTTAAAACAAGCATAAACGCAGCAAAAATTGCAGACGTAATTGTATCTGTAACGGGCAATATGCATGCTCTTGACAAACAACACTTTGATGTAATGAAAGATGGAGTTGCTTTAGCTAACGCAGGACATTTTGATGTTGAAATTAATTTAAATGCTCTTGAAGAAAATAGTTCACAAGTTGATAGGGTTAGAGAACACGTTGAGAGTTATAAATATAATGGCAAAGAAATATTGGTCTTAGCAGAAGGAAGGCTTGTTAATTTAGCAGCTGCATCTGGTCATCCAGCTTCTGTTATGGATATGTCTTTTGCCAACCAAGCATTAGCTGCTGAATGGATTAAAGATAATCATAAAGAATTAGAACCAAAAGTTTACACTCTTCCAAGTGAAGTAGATTTAAAAATTGCAGCAACAAAATTAGAACTCATGGGCGGCGAGCTAGAAATACTCACCAAAGAGCAAATTGATTATCTCGACTCCTGGGAGCATGGCACAAGCTAAATTTGAGTATTTTTAAAAAAGTCTTATCTGTAGGAAGTGGAAAACTTGCTCAAGACTTAAATAAAAAAGTTGAGTTAATAAATTTAAGGGAACCCGAAACTGAAAAACTTACAGATCAAGAAATAAAAAATAGCTTTCAAAATCTAAAAACGAAACTTAATTCTGAAAATAAATTTGAACATGAGGTAGAAGCTTTCTCCCTTGTAAGAGAAGCGTCAAAAAGAACAATTGGACAACGCCATTATGATGTTCAATTGTTTGGTGGAATGGTATTGCTAAGAAATAAAATTGCTGAAATGAAAACTGGAGAAGGTAAAACCTTAGTTTCAACACTTCCTATTTCATTTATGGCACTTCAAGAGAAGGGCGTACATGTTGTTACAGTAAATGATTACTTATCTAAAAGAGATGCAGAATGGATGAGTCCAATTTATAACTTTTTAGGTTTAGAAGTTGGTCTTATTTTCTCAGGTCAAGACTATCAAGAAAAAGTTTTAGAATATAAAAAAGATATTGTTTATGGAACAAACAACGAATTTGGATTTGATTACCTCAGAGATAATATGGCCCAAACTTCAGATCAATTAACTCAAGGAAATCTTTTCTTTGCTGTTATTGATGAAGTAGATTCAATTTTAGTTGATGAAGCAAGAACTCCATTAATAATTTCTGGCAGAGTAGAAGAATCTACAAAATGGTATTTACAATTTTCTAAACTTGTTAAGCAGATGAAAAAAGATATTCATTATGAAGTTGATGAGTCTAAAAAACAAATACACCCAACAGAAGATGGTATTGAGTTTATTGAACAAAAATTAGGTGTTGATAACTTGTATGAAAACACAGCAACTAATTTTATTCATTATTTAACTGCTTCTTTACGAGCAAAAGAGATATACAAAAAAGATGTCGATTACATTAATTCCGATGGTCAGGTAAAAATAGTGGACGAATTTACAGGACGTGTATTAGAAGGAAGGAGGTATTCTGACGGACTTCATCAAGCAATTGAAGCGAAAGAAAATCTGCGGATTCAGGATGAAAATCAAACGTTAGCCTCTATTACATATCAGAACTATTTTAGGATGTATGAAAATCTCTCAGGCATGACAGGAACCGCAAAAACCGAAGAAGATGAACTAATCCAGATTTATAATCTTGAGGTAGTAGAGATTCCTACCAACCTACCCATTGCGAGGAATGACAATCAAGATACTGTATACAAGACGAGACAAGCAAAATTAAATGCTGTTGTTTCAGACATCAAGGAACGTCATGAATCTGGACAGCCTGTTTTATTGGGTACAGTTTCTGTAGATTCATCTGAAGAAATTTCTAAAGAACTTACAAAAAATAGTATTAAACATTCAGTATTAAACGCTAAAAACCATTTAGAGGAAGCTTCAATTATCGCCCAGGCCGGACGTCTAAAATCTGTAACCGTTGCTACAAATATGGCGGGTAGAGGTGTCGATATAAAACTTGGCGGAAATAGTGAATTTATGGCAAACACTCAGGCAGAAAAAGAAAATAGAGAAAATGATCATGAATACATCCAACAATTAGTAAAAGAATACGATTCTTCAATAAATGATGAAAAAGAAAAAGTAAAAGATTTAGGAGGATTGTACGTAATCGGGACAGAACGTCATGAATCAAGAAGAATTGACAACCAATTAAGAGGGAGATCCGGAAGACAAGGCGATCCAGGAGAGTCTAGATTCTATATCAGCCTTGAAGACGAACTAATGAGACGCTTTCAGGGTGAACGTATTCAGTCAATAATGGATAAATTAAATTTACCAGATGAAGAAAAAATTGAGCAGAACATGGTTACAAAGAGTATAGAAAGAGCACAAGCTCAAGTTGAATCTCTAAACTTTGAAATTAGGAAAAATGTACTCAAATTCGATCAGGTACTTAATCAGCAAAGAGATGTCATATATAGATGGAGAAGACAGCTTTTAAGATCAGAAAATATTGAAGATTTGATATTCGAATGGAGAGATGACGTTATTGAAGATGTACAAAATAGTATTGAAAGCTATAAGACACAATATGAGAGTCTTGATGAGTTTAGAAATTATGTTGATGATCAATTAAGCCTTCTTTTATCTGACAATATAAAAAAGCAATTATTAAAAGATCAAGAATTAAATGATGATTTGGACATCAGTACGTCTCTTGAGAATATATATTTGAAAAATTTTGAATCTGATAAAGAAAATTTTATGAACTTAGCTCGAATAGGCTCTCTATCATTTATAGATCAATCTTGGAAAAATCATTTATCCGAGATGGATTATTTAAGATCAGGAATAGGACTTAGAGCAATGGGACAAAGAGATCCTTTAGTGGAATATCAAAAAGAAGGATATGATTTATTTGAAGAATTAATAGATAATGTAAAATTATCCGTTGTTAGACTTTTATTAAACTTTGAAAAAGTGTCACAAGACAATAAAAAGAAAGAAAGAAAAGAATCTGAAAAGGTAAATTTTGACACTAAAGGCAAGATTGGACGAAATGATCCTTGCCACTGTGGTTCGGGATTAAAATATAAAAAATGTGGGATGATAGATAAATGTTCAAAGAGCTCTCAAATAAACTAGCATTATTTCAAAAAAGACTTTCTTCTGCCAAGGAGTATCTTTGACTTTGATAATAAAAAACAAGAACTTATAAATTTAAATAAAATAATCTCAAAAGAGAACTTTTGGTCGGAAAATCCTAATGCCCAAAATATTGTTAAGAATGCATCAAACATAGAGAAAGTCATAAACCTACTAAATACTTTAGACAGCGAAATTAATGACCTTGAAGAATTTATAAAATTAAGTAAAGATAATCCATCTGAATTAGAAGAAATTAAAAATCAATTCGATGAAGTTGAGCAAAAAATTATTGATTTAGAGGAAGAGTCTTTGTATTCAAGTGAGTTTGATAATCATTCGGCTGTCTTAACTGTCAATGCAGGTGCAGGTGGAGTTGATGCTCATGACTGGGCTGAGATGCTATTAAGGATGTATAGAAGATATTTAGATGATAAAAAAATGAGCTATGAAATTGAAGAAATCTCCACTGGTGAAGAGGCTGGAATTAAATCTGCGTCGATCAGGATAGAAAATTTTAGAGCTTATGCAAATTTAGAAAGCGAAAGAGGGGTTCACCGTTTGGTTAGGATAAGCCCTTTTGACAGTAATAAAAGAAGACATACAAGTTTTGCAGGTGTTGATGTTATCCCTTTGATTGAAGACTCTGAGGATCTTGACCTTAATGATGATGATATAAGAATTGATGTTTACAGATCTTCCGGAGCTGGAGGGCAACATGTCAACACAACTGACTCTGCTGTTAGAGTTACTCATATCCCATCTGGAATTGTTGTTGCATGTCAGGCTGAGAGATCGCAATTACAAAATAAAGTTAGAGCATTGAGTCTTTTAAAATCAAAATTGATAATTCAAGAAAGAGAAGAAAAAATGAAAAAACTTGATTCAATTCGAGGTGAACAGGTTGAAGCTGGATGGGGAAGGCAAATAAGATCTTACGTAATGCAACCATACCAACAAGTTAAAGATTCAAGAACAAACATTGAAGTTGGAAATATTCAATCAGTTTTAGATGGAGATATTAACATATTTATTAATGAGTACCTAAAATGGCGTAGACAGGGATTAAATGATTAAATTAGATAATGTTTCGTTAGTTTTCGAAGGTGGAAGTGTTGCACTTTCTAATGTTTCAACTGAAATTTCAGAGGGGGAATTCGTTTATCTTATTGGCCATTCTGGAAGTGGAAAATCATCATTACTCAAACTCTTATACAAAGATTATTTTGCAACAAAAGGAGAAATTGAAGTTGTTGATATGGACGTAACAACTTTACCAAAATGGAAAATACCTTTATTACGAAGAAAATTAGGAATTGTAACGCAAGAACCACAATTATTAGAAGATAGAACAACTTTTGAAAATGTAAGTTTTGCACTTGAAGTGCTTGGGTTTGATGAAAAAGAAATTGATGAAAAAGCTAGTACCCTCATTGATCTTGTAGATTTACAGGATAGTATGTATAAATTTCCTAGTCAGCTTTCAGGAGGAGAGCAAACAAGAGCTTGTATTGCCAGAGCTTTAGCTTCAAACCCCTTATTACTATTATGTGACGAACCTACTGGAAATTTAGACCCTGATTTAAGTATTCAAATAATTACCTTATTAGAGAAAATAAACAGGGCTGGTACAACCGTTCTAATGGCTACTCACGATTCTTCGATTGTGAATAGAAGGAAAAAAAGAGTTTTGCAATTAAAGGACGGAAAGCTAATGAGTGATGTTGACCAGGGAAGATATATTTAGATATTCATGAAAAAATTAAATTATGTACTAAAAAATACTTTCATAAACATGAGAAGAAACCCACTATTAGTAATTGCGACAATGCTTGCAGTATTAGTTTCATCTTTTCTTGTTTTCACCACTCTTTCAGCAAGAGCCATTGTTGAAAACAATACTTCACGTTGGCAAAATGGAGTTCATGTTGTTATTTTTCTAGATGACAGAGTTACTTCAACAGCTCATAAGCAACTTCAAGACACGCTCGAAACTTATCCTGAAGTACGAATGGTAGAGTATTTTTCAAAAACCGAAGCCTCTGAAGAGTTTAAAACATTGTTTCAAGATCAACCCGAATTATTACAAGAAGTTGATCTTGATATTCTTCCAACGTCACTAAGAATAAATTTAAATGACCCTGCCGATTATAAATTAATTATTGAAAGAATGGATGGAAATCCAGCTGTAAAAGAAATAAGAGCTTCTGGTGAGGCAATAGAAAGACTTTTAAGTTTGACTAATACATTAGTTTTATCAGCAACTATTTTTGCTGGCTTGATTGCTTTTGCTGCATTTATTTTAATTATCAACACATTAAGGCTCACTGCTTACGCCAAGAAAAAAGAGATTAAAATCATGAGAACTATCGGAGCTTCCTCAACGTACATCAGATTGCCATTTATATTCGAGGCAATATTTGAATCTTTGATTGGAACAAGTATTGCTGTAGGTCTTGGTTGGGGTTTTATTCAATATTCAAAAACCTCATTCATATCAGAAAGTATTTTTGATATTGCTATTTCAGATTCTTATTTAATAAACCTGACTTTAATTTTGTTATTATCAACTATTCTTTTTGGTTTCTTTGCAAGCTTTGTTGGTATTAGAAAAGCTCTAAATGATTAAAAATTTCTTTATATCTTTTATATTATTTGTAATTACATTACAAACTATCGTAATTACTCCATCTTATGGAATCACAGCTGAAGAAAGATTAGAAGAAGTTGAAAAGCAGCTCATAGCAATAGCTAATCAAATTAAACAATATGAGGGTGATAAGACAGATTTAGAAAAAAATATTCTAGCAAATGATTCAGCACTTAAGAAAGTGAATGATGAATTAGCTGAAGTTCAAAGAAGACTTGCCTCTGCTGAAGCAGCTTTAGAAAAAGCATTAGAAGGTTATGATGAGTCATTAAATAATCTTGCTTCAGTTCAACAAAATATTGTGAAGGAGCAAGTTACTTTAGGAACAACTAAAAATGAAATAGCAAAAGTTAAAGATGAGTTGGTTGAAACACAAAAAAATCTAAATTCTGCAAAAGACGAACTACAGATTAAAGCAGTGGATATGTATATAGATGGTGTAATGAGTCCTGCAACTGCATTATTTATAAGCCTCAATGAGTTATCAGACTTTTTAGCAGCATTAGGCTATGCATCAGCAATTGTAAATACAGCATATGAAATTATCGAATCCTTAAATTCTTTTGAAAGCTTATCGGAAACACAAACCGAATTTTTATCTGAGCGTGAGGATGAAAGAGAAGAAATAATTGCCTCTTTACAGATTGAAGAAGAAAAGAAGAATCAGATATCAATTGAAGCAGAAGAATTTGCTGAAGAAGTTGAAGAAAGTAAGAATCGAGTAGAAACTGAAAAACGACAAGTTGAAAATAAAAAAGCAGCTGTATTATCAGAACGTAAAAAAGCACAGAATTTACTCACTGAGGCAAATAATCAACTTGCAAAGTTAGATGCAGAACATGCAAATCTTGAAAAACTTGAAGATGCTATCCAAGAGGATATCAATAGATTAAGTTCTCTTGGCGGTGTAGCTCCTAACCAATTGACTTGGCCCATAACTGGTAGCTACGTTTCAAGTGGCTACAAATGGAGAAGATTTAGAGGAGTTACAAGTTTTCATGGTGCTATTGATATTCCTGGAAGAACGGGAACTCCTATTAAAGCTGCTGCAGGAGGAGTTGTTATCCTTGCAAGATATTACGGTTTAGCTGGACGAACTGTTTTTATCGATCATGGAGGTGGTATGACTACTTTGTATTTTCATATGAATGAAATAAGAACTTCAGTTGGACAGACTGTAGTAACCGGTGATGTTATTGGAACAGTTGGAAGTACTGGAAGATCATCAGGACCTCATTTACATTTTGAAGTACGTCTTAAAAATCCAAATTCTGTTAGTTGTAGTCTTCCTTACCTGGACCCAACTTCTAGAGGTAGGATGAATCCTTATTGTTTCTTAGATCGATGAAAGTTTTTGCAGAGAATAGAAAAGCAAGAAATTCATATGAATTTCTTGAATTTTTCGAAGCTGGGATTGTTTTAACTGGAGCTGAGACAAAAAGCATAAGAAATGGTGGACTTTCGATAATTGATGCATTTGCATCAGTTGAAAACGAAGAAGCAATCATGAGAGAAATGAATATTGAACCATACAAATATGCTGAATTAATCGATTACGACCCAAAAGCTCCGAGAAAATTATTACTACATAAAAAAGAAATAAAAAGATTGATTGGTTTAATTTCTACAAAGGGCCTTACTCTCATTGCTACCAAAGTATTTGAACAAAATGGATTTATTAAAGTTGAGATAGCTTTATCAAAAGGAAAGAAAAATTTCGATAAAAGAACCAAAATGACTGACAAAAGGGTTAAAAAAGAAATAAGAAACTATAAATAATTTATTTTTAAATTACTTTTATAAATTTAGAATTTATAGACTTAATAAGAAATTAAAGGAAAAAATGGTAAAAGAAATAAATGCTGAAGAATATGCTGAAATTATAAACTCTCCAAATCCGGTAGTTATTGACTTTCATGCTACTTGGTGCGGACCATGTAAAGTATTGAGTCCAATATTAGAAGAATTGAATAATGAGATAGATGGAGTTGATTTTGTAAAGCTAGATGTTGATCAACATCCCCAAATTGCTGGACAAAATCAAGTAATGGGAGTTCCTACGGTCGTAATTTTAAAAGATGGTGAAGTTAAAGAACGATTTGTCGGGGTTCAACCTAAAGAAGTAATTAAAGAAAAAATCGACGCACTAGGTTAATAGTGTTAAGAATCGTATTAGTTCTGCAAGTACTAATATTTATTTTATTTGGGGCTCTCGTTTTTTATGTTCAAAATACAATTGGAGATTTATCAATTCAAATTTCATCTGCAATGGTCGTGATTGAAGACATGAAAAGAATTTTGCCTGAAATTGAAGATGCTGTTAAAAATTTTAATCAATTAGAACCCCTGTTTGAGAATTTAGGAAAACTAAGTGATTTATTATCTGTATTAACGGACCCGTTTGGTTCAAATGGATAATCAATCAAAAATTGTTATGTACAGCACAAAATGGTGCGGCGATTGCGTAAGATCAAAAAAAGTTTTTGATAAATTAGGAATAGATTTTTTGGAAGTAGATATTGATTTTGATAAAAAAGGATTTGAAATAGCAAAAAAACTTCAAAACCGAAACCCAAGAATACCAACTATAGTTTTTGAAGATGGGAGTTTTTTGGTTGAACCGTCAGATGTAGAGCTTACAAATAAAATTAATTCTTTATAATCAATGTAATGTTACAAAATGAATTAGATTCAAAATCATTAATCAATTTCTGCAATGAAACTTTAGAATTATCTGGAAAAATAGCGTTAACTTACTTTAGAGACATAAGAGATTTGACAATCAAAGGTGACGAAAGCCCAGTAACCCTTGCAGATAAACAAATAGAACAAGTAATAAGAAGAGAAATTCAAAAAAATTTTCCAGGACATAATATTATCGGGGAAGAGTTTGAAATAGTAGATAATTCCTCCGAATACACCTGGTATATAGACCCAATTGATGGCACACGAAGTTTTGTTGCTGGAAAATCTGATTTTGGAACATTACTCGCCTTGGTGAAAAATCAAGAAATAATAGGAGGAGTAATTGATTGTCCTGCTTTGAAGGAAAGATGGATTTCATTTGATTCTGATGTCACAGTGGTAAATGGAAAAAATACAAATTGTAGAGATATCGATAATCTTTCAAATTCCGTAATGGCTACAACATCAAGTCATGAATTTGGGATGGAAAAATGGAGGGCATATCAGTCATTAGAGGAAAGTGTAAAAGTAACAACCACTGGCAGCGATTGTTACAACTACGGATTATTAGCTTCTGGTTATCTAGATATAGTTGCTGAAAAATTAACTGCCCCTCATGATTACTTACCTCTGATCAAAATAGTTGAAGGTGCGGGTGGAATCATGACAGATTGGGAAGGCAATAGTTTAAATTTTGATGAAAAAAATGTTTATGTATTAGCTTCATCGTCAAATAAGCTCCATGAGTTAGCATTAGAAAAGCTTAGAGTTGAGTAAGATGAAAATTTTAATTTGTGATAGTTTAGAAAATGAAGTTTTAAATAGTTTTAATGAAATAGGAGAGATAAAAGATATTTCTCACGAAGAAAATAAAGAAGATGAGTTATCTAAAAATATTGTCGATTCAGAAGTAGTTGTTATTAGAAGTGCTACAACAATAAATGAAGATTTGATAAAATCTGCAAAACAATTAAAAATAATTGCACGTTGTGGAGTTGGCGTAGATAATATAGATTTAGAACAGGCCTCTAAAAGCAATATTTATGTAACTAACTCTCCAAATGCAAACATTATTTCAGTTGCAGAACTTACAATCGGATTAATTATTGGCGCAGCTAGGAATATTCATTCATCAAACAACTCACTTAAAAACGGAGAATGGAATAGACAAAAATTTATTGGTACTGAACTTTATGAAAAACAATTAGGTCTTATAGGTTTTGGTAAAGCAGCTAATGAGGTAGCAAAAAGGCTTACTGCATTTGGTATGAGAATAGTTTTCTTTGATCCTTATATTGATGAATCTAAAAATGATGCAATTAAAGTCGATTTAGATTATTTAATGCAAACTTCAGATGTAATTTCTATTCATGTTATTAAAACTAAAGAGACAGAAAATTTAATCGATTCTAAATATTTAAAAATGATTAAAGAAGGTGGAATCATAGTGAATACCTCAAGGGGAGGTGTCGTTGACGAAAAAAGTCTATTTGAATTAGTAGATGATAAAAAAATTATTTTCGGAGGTCTTGACGTTTACGAAAAGGAACCTCCAGAAGTTGATGAATCGTTTTCAAATTCAAATATTATAACAACTCCTCATCTTGGAGCTTCAACCAAAGAGGCACAGCTTAAAGCAGGTAAACAAACTGCAGAAAATGTAAAAAATATATTAAATGGTGATTTAAACAGCGTCATCAATCCTTAAAAAAATAAAAAAACGTTTGTTATAAGACTCAAAAGTAGTGATAATTAAAATACAAATTAGTTGATACTGGCACCAATTAACTATCTTGAACAGATTCTGAGAGTAAAGAATCTGTATCTATTCCAAATTCTTTTTCGATTATTTCATATATTGGCCATCCATATGCAATACAACCCATCGTAGATTTGCTCTGTTGCATCATGACTGGGGCAAGTGCGCCTTCCTTTGGACATCCAACATGTCCCCAACCTAAAATATGACCAACTTCATGGTTAATAAGATACAATCTGTACGTCTCCATATCTGAACCAAAATCAAAAGCTCCATTTATCCATCTAAAAAAATTTATAACAATTTGCTGTTCATTTCTACATGAATAAATTCCGTTAGTTTCTAGGGGGAAGCACAACTCATCTGTTTTCTCGGGTGAAGCAAATATGAATTCAAATTCACTCTCCGTACTATCTACAAGTTGAAATTCTTTATCCGTAACATTAATCCAACCTCTTGAATCATTTAAAATCGACGGTATTAATTTTCCTAAACATTCAACGTTTAGATCTAACGAGGAATCAAGCTTAAGACTAACATTTATTTTTTCGTCATTGAAAATAAAAAGTTCAGTTGGCAAAAGCCATTCTTCTTCAATGTCTTCTGTCAAATTTTCCTTGCATCCTCCTTTTAAAAAATCGTATGATATTGTTCTACTATTTTTTATCTCTTGGGTAGTTGCATATACAGCAGTTTGGTTTGGAGGAAGAGTTGTAGTTGTAGTTGTAGTTGTAGTTGTAGAAGTTGTCGTACTAGTAGATGTTGTATTTTCTGGTTTTAAAGTAGTGGATGTTGATGAAGTGGTTGTAATAGTTTGGATTTCATTTTCAATTGCATCTTGTTCACTCTCATTATCACCAAAGAAGATTAAATATGAAAAAGCTGATATCGATACTAATACTGTCAGTAGGATAACTAATCTTAGATTACTGTTCATGATTTAATGTTATATCTCTTAAAACTATCAAACAATACTTATTTAGTTTTATACCCTTTTTTATCTATAAAATCTTCAGGTTCTAGTCCTAAGCCATCTGCAACCCTGTTTATATAATTAAAATATCCAATTATTTGAACAACTTGAGATATGTCTTTGTCACTCAAATTTACATCGCGTAAAGTTTGAATATCATTTTCATCAACCTTACCAGGCGTTTCGGTCAGTTTTCGTGCAAAGTTACACATTGCCATTTGAGTTTTTGTTAATGAACTTGTACTCCAATCTTCTGCGATTTCATCAACCAACTTCTGATTTGTTGTCTCCGACCGGAGATCAAATAAGTGTGCTCTTATTCAATATTCACATTCATTCGATATAGAGGTTACAACAGCTAGTAGCTCGCTATCGAATCGAGAAATATTCGAATCTCCAAACATAGTAGAACCATACAAATTCATTGAATCTTTGAGGATTTGGGGAGTCTGTGATTGAATAGTTAGTACATTCCAAATTCTTCCAGCTCTTCTCAATCCTTTTTCATATTCTTTTTTCAGCAAGCCAGATGCCTCATCAAAATTAAATAATTTAATAAATGCCATAAGTAGAAGTCTTACTTAAAATTATTAATAATGCAATTACCAAGTGAATTAAAGATAGCAATAGATAACAATGCATTTTGTGCGATTGCCACAAGTATTGATGAAAACATTATTCAAAATCACTTGATGTGGGTTGATTATAAAGAAAATAAAATTCTTATTAATACTGAACAAGGAAGAAAAAAAACAGAAAATATTCGTATTAACCCAAATCTTACAGTTGTAATATTTCATCCAAGTGAAATGTATTCAAGTTGGGAAGTAAGAGGTATTGTAGAAAACATTGTTGATAATGAGAGTGCCAATGATCATATCGATTATTTATCAAATCGCTATACAAGTAAGCCATATAGAAGAGAATCTGGTGTTAGCTGGAACGAGGCAAAAATTAAATCCAGAGAGATTTGGGAAATAAATCCGGACAAAGTAATTTCAATGGTTAGACCTCAAGCTAAATCTGAACCTGAATGAAATTTTAAAAAAGGACTTTCCTCAAACAATTTTTTTTGCTCGTCAGTTAAATTCTTTTTTATAATCTCTTCAGCATCGAATGTTAAATTACCACCTCTAGATTCCAAATGTCCAGTTTTTCTAAATATTGTTTCAGGTATCTTTTTTAAAAACCTTCTAAAACTTTCTTCAGAGACTCTCAATTTTTTTGCAAGTGTTAGTTCCACCTTTATTGACTCTGGAATAACGTTACATGCAAATATATAAAGTGAGGCAAACATTGACCAGTCAATATCAGAAATCCTTCTTGATTTTTCAAATATTGAGAAGTCATAATCAAGAAAAGAATCAAAAGGTGAGTAATTAAATGTAGCCTTGTCACTTAATTGTTTAAACAAAAATCTATCTAATAATTTAATATCTAGATTGCTTAATGATTGTTCAAGACCTATTTTTGACAAAGATAGTTCGTCCTGTAAGTTATTTAAAGAAATACTGTTTATAACAATTTTTCCAAAATAATTTACAATACTTACATCTAAATTTATATTTTTAGGGATATTGATAAGACCATCATTATCATCATGATTAATTGAAACGATTAATTCTTCATCTAAATTGAATGTTTGTTTGCTAATTTTCATTTAAAATTTTGCCTTGGCTAATAACTATTGTAAAGCCATAATAGTGATATGGGGGTGAACTGGCTTCGACTTTGAAGCGAGCCTCTCAGTAGCGAGCTGAGGGTCCTAGGGCCTCATAAAAAACGTAGGGAAAAAAAGATAACTGCCAAACCTAAATTGGCCGTAGCAGCTTAATCGTTGCTCGTCGACTATCGGGGTTCCCACCTCGGGTAGTATCGGCGTCGAAATGTGGGATGCTAAGTTAGGTTACCGACTAACTTTTAAGATTTAAGGTAAAAACTATTGAGAATTTGTTTCTGGTGACTCTCTCAATAGTATTTCATCAGATGCGCTCGGAGAAGCTGTTTGGTAGCTTAAAA
>JBJKUD010000036.1:0-23710 GCA_045563315.1 Candidatus Actinomarina sp.
CGTCTGCACCTGTCTCGGAAAAAGCTGTAGCACTACCACTGACTCCACACTTTACGAATCCTCTTTCAAGGACCATTTCAAGTGTTGATTCATCAGAGTGATCGTGTTCTTCTTCAACTGCTACTTCCTCAGTTGTTTCTGCAGCACAAGCTACAGCAACCATTGAAAGAACAAGTAAAGAAACGATTGCTTTTTTACTCAATGTTTTCTCCTTTTATATAAAAGCAGACAGGAATTCTACAATTAATAAATAATTGATTTCCCGTCTAAGTATTAATCTAATATACATTACAAAACCCTACAAATTGATTCATTTATAGTTAAAAAAAATATTCATATAGATACGAAATACATGTAGTATCCAATGTTGTAATTCAAGGAGCAAAGTTGTCAACTACCATTGTTTTAGGCGCTCAGTGGGGCGATGAAGGCAAGGGTAAAGTCACAGACTTTTTTGCATCAAAAGCTGACATAGTTGTACGTTTTCAAGGCGGAAACAATGCTGGTCACACAATAGTTGTAGGTGATGAAAAATTTGCATTATCTATGGTCCCCTCAGGTGTTATGTACGATACTTGTATACCGGTGATAGCTTCCGGTTGTGTTGTAGATTTTGAAGTACTAAAAAAAGAAATAGATGCCTTAAATGAAAAAAATGTTGATACTGGTAATTTAAAACTTTCTTATAACTCACATATTATTATGCCCTATCACAAAGTTCTCGATGAATTAATTGAAGAGAGCTTGGGGGATCAAAAAATAGGAACCACTAAAAAAGGGATAGGACCATGTTATGGAGATAAAATACAAAGAAAGGGTATAAGAATTCAAGACTTTTTATCGCCAGAAAAGTTTAAAACTAAATTGAAAGAAAACTTAAACGAAAAGAATTTAGTTATTGAAAAAATTTACAATGGTAAGGTTTTAAATTTTGACGAAATACTATCTGAGTATGAAAAATATCGGAAACTGATTGAATCAATATCAACAGATACATCATTACTTATTTCTAACTCGATAAAAGAGAACAAAAATATTTTATTTGAAGGGGCACAAGGTACGTTGCTAGATATTGATCATGGAACATATCCATTTGTAACAAGTTCAAATACAAGTGCAGGTAATGCTTCAATTGGATCAGGAGTTGGTCCATTAAATTTTGAGAAGGTTGTGGGTGTCACAAAAGCTTATATATCAAGAGTGGGAACTGGTCCATTTATGACAGAACAAAGTAATGAGATTGGAGATTATTTAATTGAAAAAGGTGCTGAGTTTGGCACGGTGACTGGCAGAAGAAGAAGGTGCGGTTGGTTGGACCTTGTTTCCCTTAAATACTCAGCAAGAATAAATTCTTTAAGTGAGCTGTTTATAACAAAATTAGACGTTTTAACTGGTCTAAAAGAAATCAATGTTTGCGTTGGTTACAAGTTTAAAGAACAAGAATTAACTGACTACCCCTTAATTGATAATGTTTTAGAAGAATCAACACCTATATATAAGAAATTTAAAGGTTGGGGTGAGGATATATCATCGGTTACAGAATTTAGTAAATTACCAGAAAGTGCACAAATTTATATAACTTTTATAGAAGAATTTACACAAATACCAATTAAATATATATCTGTTGGACCAGAAAGAAAGCAAAATATAATTAGATAGATGATAAAAAGATACTTGATAAACGAAATTGAAGATATTTGGAATCAAAATAACAAAATATCTACCTGGAAAAAAGTTGAATCTTCGGTTACTAAACAACTTGAAGATGCGGGAATTGTTCCAAAAGGTTTGTCCGCTGAAATACTTAAGGTAAATATTTCATTAGAAGAATTAGAAGAAAGAGAAAAAGTCACAAACCATGACGTTGCATCATTTGTCGATATTTTGCAAAATAGAATTGATGAAAACTCAGAGTGGGTACATTATGGACTAACAAGTTCTGATATTGTTGACACTTCAAACAGTCTATTAATAATTGAATCTTTAGATTTTTTATTAATTCAAATTGATAAATTAATCCACACCTTAAAAAATCTTGCAATAAAAGAAAAGGATACAAAAATAATTGGGAGAACACATGGCGTGTTTGCGGAAATTACTTTTCTAGGAAATATATTTTCAAATTGGCTTCTTGAGATTAATAGAAACAAACAAAGAATTATAAAAGCTAAAGAAAATATTGCTGTTGGTAAATTCAGTGGTGCGGTTGGAAATTACTCTATATTAAATGAAGAAATCGAGGAGAGAGCATTAAGTAGCTTAAATCTAAAACCTGAACTTTTTGCTTCACAGATTGTAAGTCGGGATCGTTATGCAGAAGTAATTGTGGCTATTGGAATGCTTGGAAGTTGTTTTGATCGTATTTCACAAAATCTCCGTGGATACCAACGATCCGAAGTTGGAGAAATATTTGAATCTTTTTCAAAAGAACAAAAAGGATCTTCAGCAATGCCTCATAAAAAAAATCCAATAACTTCTGAGAGAATTTCAGGAATATCAAGAATCTTGAGAGGTTATGTCATCACTTCTTTAGAAAATATTTCTCTTTGGCATGAAAGAGATATCTCAAATTCTTCAGTAGAAAGAATTATATTTCCTGATGGTTTCAACCTCATTTCTTTTGCAACTATTGAAATGGAAAAGTTGTTTTGCAACATTCAAATAAGCCACGAAAAAATTAATTCAAATATTGACTTAGCAAAAGTAAATATCTTAACTCAGGCTTGTCTTTCACATTTAATTACTAAAGGAGTTGATAGAGATGAAGCATATAGATTTATACAATCACAATCATTTGAATTTGATGATCTAGATACTTACTTAACTACACTTTCAGAAAATTTTGAGGATGTTTCAATTGAAGAATTAAAAAGTATAACAAATGAAATCCTCTCTGAAAAAACAAATGAGACCTTTGAAGAAAAAATAAATTCAATTGTATAAAAGATTTAAAACACAATTCTCAGAAATAAAAAGTGAAGTTCTTGGACTGAACGAATCCCAAAATAATATATTTGATTCAATTCTTGCACCAATTTTTTTCGTTTTACTAAATAGATTTTTTGATTTAAATATTGCAATTATAGGGACGGGGTTCCTAGTCGTTCTTACAATCATTTACAGAATGTTTAGGAAGGATGATCTTAAATTTGCATTCATTGGAGTAGTTGGAACGGTAGTTGCATTACTTATTGCTAGATTTCAAGGAAGTGCATCAGGTTTTTTTCTACCAGGAATTATTAGAGACCTAAGCATTGCTTTAATCGGATTTGTATCAATATTGATTAGGAGACCTTTTACTATTTACTCATCAAAATATTTTAGAAAATGGCCTATGGAATGGTATCTATTACCTTCTGTTAGGCCAGCTTACAATCAAGTTGCAATCTTGTGGGTAGCTTTTCTTTTTTTAAAGGGGGGTCTTCAGGTACTGTTTTTTAATAATCCTGAAATTCTTGCAATTATTAAGTTATCAACTTCTAATCAAACAACTTTAGTACTTTTGGTTGTTTCCTATTTTTTGGGTTTAAGAAAATTGAAAAACTTAAAAGGACCGAGCGTTGAAGAATTCAAAAATAATGTCTCTCCTCCTTGGAAAGGTCAGGAAAGAGGATTCTGACTAAGGTAGTATAGCTATATGACTGATGAGAATTTAAGATTGTTAGTAATTATTGGAAGCAGCTTTGGTATTTTTTTAATACTAAGAGTTTTGGTTTTTCCGGCTCTAAAGCGAATTGCTAAAAAAACTAATACAATTATCGATGATCTTTTTTTAGAAAAAAAGTTTTTAAACAGACTGTCTTTTGTTGCCGTATTTACTTTTCTTAATGGAATATTATTTACAGAATTTTCGATTGACTTAATGAACAGTGAAGTTGGTCAACGAATCATTAGTTCATTTTTGGCAATCTTTTTAGGACTTACATTAAATGAGTTGCTTTCAATTCTTAATAACGCATCTAGCAAATATGACGCTTTGAAAGATAGGCCTATCAAAGGTTACATTCAGATTGTAAAGATTATATTGAATGTATTTATCTTCATAATTGTTTTTGCGATATTATCTGGACAATCAGTTACATATTATATAAGTGGGCTTGGTGCACTAACTGCCGTACTTTTACTAGTTTTTCAAGACACAATATTATCTTTCGTTGCATCAGTACAGATTGGACAGAACAACATAATAAATAATGGTGATTGGATTGAAGTGCCTGAATACGGAGCAGATGGAGATGTTATAGATATAGCTCTTCATACGGTAAAAGTACAAAATTGGGACAAAACTATAACATCTATTCCTACATCAAAAATTATTTCAACCTCTGTTAAAAACTGGAGAGGCATGTCTGAATTTGGTGGTAGAAGAATAATGAGATCCATAACAATTGATATTTCAAGTATTAAATTTTTATCTGTCCAAGAAATTGAGAACTTAAAAAAGATTCCACCTATCAGAAGTTATTTAGATGAAAAAATTAAGGAAGTACAAATGTTTAATGATGATTCATCTAATGATGCTCCTCAAATAGAACAAAGGAATTTAACAAATATTGGAACTTTTAGAGCGTATGTAGAAAATTATTTAAGGCAAAATGAAAACTTAGATACAGAAAATATGACTTTTTTAGTGAGGCAATTATCACCTTCAAACCAGGGGGTTTCCGTACAAATTTATACATTTACGAAAACTACTGACTGGGTTGAGTACGAAAAAATCCAATCAGATATTTTTGATCATCTACTTGCAGTTCTACATAAATTTGACTTAAGAGCTTATCAGGATGGTATTGTTGAAGCAGCAGCAATGAAAGATTTACATTTTAATGAAGGTCTTAAAGACTAAATTTATATTCTTTTCTTAAGAAAACTAAAAATCCAAAGCCAATGATAAAAAAGTTAAAATAGTTACCAAATAAACTATATGGGGTTTGAGAGTCGATTGGTTGAATTGATTCATTAAGAATTTCAGATGTAAAGAGGTCTGTGTCGGATAAAATATTTCCATTGTTGTCAATAAATGCTGACTTTCCCGTAATTGCAGAATGAATAATTGGTCTATCGTTTGATATTGCGTTTGCACGTGACATAAGTAAGAACTGTTCAGACATACCGCTTTGACCATAACTAGCTTGGTTTGTTAATATTACAATAATTTCAGCACCCTCTTGAATACTATTTCTTATATATCTCTGAAATGAGCCCTCAAAAGAAATTACTGTAGAAAGTTTATAAGATCCAAGTTCAAATATTTTTTCTTTATCTCCTCTAATCATATCTCTTGGAACAAGTGAGAGAGAGGGTATCCAGTCTAAAAATTTTCTAAATGGAATATATTCTCCGAAAGGAACTGGATGCTGTTTCAGATACTGATCAACGATTAGTCCCTTATTGTTAATAAAAACTCCATAATTTTCAAAATATTCATCCTCTATTGGCCTATCTCCACCAATTAAAAAATAAGAATTGAGTCTTCGAGATTCATTAGAAATATCATTTAATACCCGTTCATGGATCAATGGATCATTTCTAAATCCAGTTGAGCTTTCTGGCCAGATGATTAAATCTTTATCGTTATCAATACTTTTTGTTAGATTAAGATGACTTTCATATATTCTCATTCTTTCATTGTCACAATTGTTTTTGGCACCGGGACAAGGACTGTTTCCTTGAACAATTGACACACTCACTTTTTCATTTAATGAATTATTAGAAAATAAATTTAAGTTATTATTTGCTAAATATATGGATAGTGGGATGAATAAAAAAATAAAAAATATCAAAGAATCTTTCAAGTAAAAATATTTTTTTTGATTATCAAAAATTAACAAAACAAAAATTAAGGTCACTGACTGAATAATTAGTGAGTATCCGGTGGGTCCAAATGTTTTAAACAAGCTTGGAAGTAAATTGAATAAGCTATCCCTGTACCCTATTAAAAGAACAGTTGAGGTTGAACCCCAAGGAAACCCGCCAAAGGGAAAATATGCTCTTACCAAATCAAAGATTCCAATCACTCCGATAAGAACAAAAAAGTTGTTACTAGTTTTGATAGCTGTATATTTAAATATCTTTCCAAGCAAGCCGTAGAGCAAACCCATCAAAATAAGTAAAGGGATCCATGCTTCATAACCAATTGACTGAATTCCAAATAGAATAGCTCCAAATGAAATTGAACCAAATATAAATCCTGTTCTAAAAGGGACTTGACTAATTAGAAGTGCATAATAGAAAAAGAATAATGATGGAAAAATTAAAAACCATAAATTAAATGGTGGAAAGCTTAGGAAAAATAAAATTGCTGATAGTAAAACTCTAATATACATTTATTTAATGTTAACCATAGTTTCAATTTCCAAAACTAAATTAAATTTCTAACTATTACAAATAAGCCAGAGATAATTGAAAAGTATGTGACTCCCTTTTGAAATCGTTATCTCGGATATATTAGAGAATAATGAAGAAAGTTTTAATCCAACAGCAACAGGGATAGCTAGATAAAGTACAAGAATAATATGATCCCTAAATATTTCTCCACTGAGCAGTAGAAGACCCAAAGTAATTGTTATTCCAAATGTGAATACAGCATTAAGTGAAGGTCTAAATTCATTACCGGATGTGCCTCTGTATAGAATTGCAATTGGGGGGCCTCCTACGCCAGCAATCATTGCAAATACTCCAGATAATGTTCCTGCAATCCAGGATGATTTATTATTTCTCTTTACAATCCATCCATAATATGTGGCAAGCCCACCAAATAAGACAATTGCTCCAACACTTATTGAAAGTAGTTGTTCACTCAAATTAACCAAAAGTAGTAACCCTAATGGTCCACCAATAATTCTTCCTAGAAATAAAAATTTAAAAGGCTTCCAATCTACTTGACTTTTTTCTCTTTGGTAGATTCTAAAAGTCATAGGTAATGCTAGAAGGCTTAGTATTTGAGGAACAAGTAAGGGTTCAATTTGAACTAATATTGGAGATGAAATAACTGCAAAACCAAAACCTAAAATACCCTGTATCGCTGCACTTGCAAATAAGAGGATCGAAATAAAAATAACTTCAAGTAAAGATAAATCGAATGGATATGTCAACTAATTGCTTTTTCCATCAATTCTAAGATTTCACCTTCATTTGTATGTCGACCTGTCTCAAGCTTGGAATAAATTAATCTATTGTCTAGATAAAGCTCAAACACTCCACCACTTCCAGGTATCAAGTCGATTGACGTTATTTGTTTTCCATATTTTTCAAGTATGTCTTCAACCGTACTAACTGCACGGGGCGTATAGTTTCAAACTATACAAAATTCTAGTTTGATTTTCATAATTGAATGTTACTATACGTATCTGTATAAAAAGGTTTGTAAAAACTTGCATGCTTTGCAATATTTTGTTAACCTTGTGAATATATTCACAAAGTGGGGAATTAAATGACTGATGGATTAAAAGCAAGTCAAATTAAAGGTGGTATAAGACCTTCTAAGAGTTTTGACCAAGGTAGGACTTGCAAAGAAGAATCTTGTAAAACTCAATTGAGTATATATAACAAAAGAGAGCACTGCTTTAACCATGCTCCTGTTAAATATCCAAGAGTTAGAGGAAGAATTCTTCAAGAAACTGCTTAATTAAAAAAATCAATTTCACAATATAAACCTTTTACAATTATCATATTTTTATGACTATTAATTTTGTTGTTCCTGAAATAAGTTGTGATCATTGCAAAAATACAATCATCAACACTCTATCAACTGTTGATGATATTGAATTGGTTGAAGTAAATATAGAAACTAAAGACGTTACATTAAAATCTTCAGAAAAAATTGATTTAGATCTTGTTAAGTCACTCCTTGATGAACAAGGCTATTCCGTTGTCAGCTGATACAAAAACACTTATTCTATCTGTTGAGGGCATGACCTGCGCAGCTTGTGCCGCAAGGATTGAAAGAGTTTTAGATAAAGAAGAATCTGTTGAAGACGTCGTTGTTAACTTTCCCTTAAAAAAAGCTGTAATCGAATTAAATACTGAAGATGTAAATTCTGAAAATTATATTGAAAAAATAAGATCAGTTGGATACTCAGCTCAAGAAGAGATACAAGTTGAAGATATTAAAAATTATAAAAAATTTTTTGTTCCAATAATTTCACTTCTATCAACTCTTGCTCTCAACCCGCTCATTGAAGCTAATCAAGATTTGATAGCATTAGGAATCAGTTCAATAATAATTTTTATTTTTGGAAGGACATTTCACTTATCAGCATTAAAAAGCATTAGGAATTTTAATTTTAATATGGATACATTAATCTCTATTGGGAGCTTATCATCTTTTGTTATTGGTGTAATACCTAATAATGGAGAACTCATGTATCTCGAGACTGGTGGTTTCATTATAAGCTTTATACTTATAGGAAAAACAATAGAAGATATTTCTATAAAGTCTTCGATTTCTATATCTGATTCAATTATTGGAAGCATTCCAAAAGACGTCAATGTTTATGATGATGAAAAAATTATCCGTAAACCTATCACCGAAATATCTATAAATCAGATAATCATTGTTAAGAAGGGAGAAATTATTCCTCTAGATGGTGAGATTGATTATGGTCATTCTGAAGTTGATGAAAGTATTATTTCCGGGGAAGCAGAACCAATTTTAAAAAAACAAGGAGATACGGTTATATCAGGTTCTATCAATCTTGGAAATGATATTGAAGTTAAAGTAACAAAAAAAGATGGTGAAACAACAATAAATTACATAGAAAAATTAATTTTAAAAGCACAAACTACCAAGCCTGACGTCCAAGAACTCGTAAATAAGATAACAAATATTTTTGTACCTTCAATCTTGCTTTTAAGTTTTATAAATTTTTTGACCAAATTTTTTATTCTTGGAAATAATTTTTCAGAGACGATAAGCTCAACAATTGCAATCTTAGTAATTGCATGTCCCTGTGCCCTTGGTCTTGCAACTCCAATTGTATTATTTCGTACTGCCTCTATTTCAAATAGAAATGGATTTATTTTTAAAAATTTTGACTATCTTCAAAAATTTACCAAGCTTGACATTCTAATATTTGATAAGACTGGAACATTAACGTCTGGTATTTTTAAAATAGATAAAATTACAAATGAAAATAACCTCGTTAAAGATGATGAAATTATAAGGATACTTGCTTCTGTAGAACAGAAATCAAACCACCCTATTGCTAAAAGTATCCTTTTGGAATCAGAAATAAAAAACTTAAAACTCTCACCAGTTAATGAATTTAATGAAATTCCTGGGAAAGGCGTGACCGGAATTATAGACAATAAGAATGTAAAAGTTGAAAAATCAAATAACGATTTAGACAGTGATCTGATTTTACAAATTGACGATAAGGAGTATCAAATTACCTTGGTTGAAGATAAAACTTTAAATAAAGACGTTATTCAAAATCTTTCAAATGAATATGAAATTGAAATTTTATCTGGAGATAAGCCCGAGAAAGTCAAAAAGATTGGAGAGGACTTACAAATCGATGTTGCACTTGGAAATAAGTCACCAGAAGAAAAATTAGAATATATAAAGAACAAACAGAAAAATAAAACTGTTGGCTTTATAGGTGATGGAATTAATGACTCGCCTGCACTGGAGCAAGCTAATGTAAGTTTGACATTTGCTCAGAGTACACAAATTGCACAAAGTGTTAGCGACATAATTATTTTTAAAGGAGGCTTTGAAAAGTTAAACTCAATATTTAAAATTTCAAAAAATTCAAATAGAAGAATTGCTGAGAATTTGTTTTTAGCTTTTATTTACAACATAATTATGATTCCTATTGCAGTTATAGGAAATATTGTGCCTAGTATGGCAGCATTAGCTATGGCACTTTCAAGTTTGTCCGTTGTAATTAATTCATCAAGAAAACTTTAAGATAAATTATTTTAAATATTAACCTTTCAATATGGAAGACGTTGTTTGGTATAGAAAACCCCTTTTATCTGAACCTGTAGCTATCTTAGCTTTTGAAGGATGGAGCGACGCAGGCAACACAGCTAGTGGTTGTATAGAAAACATATGTGGTAACTATGATGTTGACCCATTCGCAGAGTTAAACTCTGAAGGTTTTTACAACTATCAAATGAGAAGGCCTGTAGTTGAAGTAAAAGCTATTGGAGAGCGTAATTTCCATTGGCCTCAAACATCGTTTTATTCCATTGAAGATTATAAATTAAAAAGAGAAATCATAATGGTCTTTGGAGAAGAGCCGTCTATGAAATGGAAAAAATATTCGGAAAATATTTCAAACACATTAATGGATCTTGGAGTAAAAAAAGCAGTCACTTTAGGCGCATTTTTTGGTCAAGTAGCACATACGTTGCCCGTTCCAATTTTTGGTGTTAGTGATGATCCTACGTTTCACTCTAGATTTAATGTACTTCCAACAAATTATTCTGGACCAACAGGCATTACAAGTGTAGTTGGCCATGACTTAAGAAAAAATGGCATAGAAACATCTGGACTTTGGGCTGCTGTCCCTCATTATCTTAGCTCTGGCGCTTATCCAAAAGGAATAGGAGCGTTATTAAATAAAACATCAGAAATATTAAAAATCGATATTGATGACTCAGGAATACAATCTGAAGGTCAACAGTTTGAAACAAAAATAAGTAAAGCAATGGAAAACTCTCAAGATCTTGCAGAATATGTTTCGAAGTTAGAAGAGGCTGAAGTAAATATTGAAGACAGCTTCTCAGAAGATAATCTTGTTGAGCAAATAGAAGATTTTCTTAATAACGAAGGTGGAGATTTTTAAGCAGACTTCTTTTTATGTCTATTTGATTTACGACGTTTTCTGTACTTATGTTTAGACATTTTTTTACGTCTTTTCTTAATCAAAGATCCCATAAATAAAAATTTTTCCTTTTTTCCTAACTGCGAAATTCTAACCTATGTACGTTAATAAATGAATAGCTTTTATGAAAAATTATTTTCATACCTTTTTATAGCTAAAAGAAGAACTTCTTCTCCTTTTTTCCTTTGTGGAAACTTTCTTTTTGCCCAAAATCCCCAAGTTATCATCGAAAGAACTTGAAATAACTCAAATTTAACTTTTATTCTTTCGTCTTTTATGCCGATTCTTTTATAAATATCGTTGATTGAATCTTCGTCGTCTTCTAGTTCGTTTTGCCATATTAAATCTGCATAGTCAAAAATTGGATCTCCTTGTGAAGAGTATTCCCAATCAATTAAATAAGCCTTTTCTTTCATGTAAACGAAATTTGCATGATATAAATCTTGATGGCAGGGCTTACTTTCAAGCCCAATTTCAATAAGACTATTTATTATTTCTTTACCTATTGCTTTTGATTCATTTTCAACTTTTTCATTGTTTTTAGCTAGTTGTTTAAAAACATTGAATGGTGAAAAGTTTTCTTGAAATGTTAAATTTGAATCGTGAAGACGGTTTAAAAGATCTAAAGCATCATCTCTAAATTTCTTATTTTTTAAATCTGTTGGTGTAAAGGTATACAAATCTTCAAAAAATTCTGAGATCTTTATTCCTGTATCTTTTTCAAAAAAAATTATTGGTAAAGTTATTCCAATATTTTTAACTAAATCTTCGTTAAATCCCTCAGATGATCTATTAATTAAATCAGGATTTTCTCCAGGTATTCTGATTACATACTTTTTATTATCGACCTCAACTTTATGGTTTACGTTTGTAATACTTTCTAATTTTGAAATTTTATATTTGCTTTCATCTGTAGTTGATGAAATATCAAACTGATTAAAAATATTAATTATTTTTCTTGTATCCATTATTTTATTATGATAACAATAATGTCATGAATGACCCATTTGCTCTTGATTTAACCATAAGACTTTTATTGTTAGGACTGGGTTCAGCTATGTTTGTTGGAAGTTTTCTTGCTTTTATCAATAGAAATAAAAATAAAGAAAACTTTTATAAATCAAGAACAATTTTTTTGGGAATTGTAGGTTTTATTATTACGGTTTGGACAATTGTCTCATTGATAAATAACTAAAAACAAAAATTTTTAGATTAGTGTATTCTTTAAACAAGAGGAATCATGCTTTCAGATAATGATATAAATAAAGCTTTAGAAGAAAAATTAATAGAGATTAGTCCTTTAGATGAGAGTTATATTCAACCTTCGAGTGTTGACTTAAGGGTTGGAGAAGAATTTAGAGTTTTTGAAAATCACAAATATAGCCATATTGATCCAAAATCACCACAAGAAGATTTAACTACTCTTGTTGAGGCAACAATAGAAGAACCTTTTGTTCTTCATCCTGGTGAATTTGTTTTGGGAACTACATACGAAAAAGTTACGTTATCAAACAAAATTGTTGCAAGACTTGAAGGTAAATCCTCTCTAGGACGTATTGGTTTATTGATTCACTCAACAGCAGGTTTTGTTGACCCAGGATTTTCTGGTTATTTGACTTTGGAGCTTTCAAATGTTGCAAATTTACCAATTAAAATCTATCCAGAAATGAAAATTGGACAAATATCCTTTTACTATTTAAATTCACCATCAGTATCAATGTATGGAGATAAAAGTTATGGCAGCAAATATCAAGGTCAAGAAGGGCCAACACCAAGCAAAAGCCATAATGATTTTGATAAAGAATGATTCCTGGAATAGGTACATTAATTAATGGCTTTGGTGTAATAATATCTGGTGTTCTCGCAAGAATAATTTTTAAAAAAGAGTTAAAGAACTTTGAAGAAAACCTTCTTCCTCTTGGCCTCCTAGTTTTAGCCCTAGGATTAAGAGAATCATTGAAGAGTCCAGATTTTATATTCACATTATTTGCAGTATTAGTTGGAGCAATTATTGGCAGTTACTTGAAAATTGAAGACAGAATTAAAATATTTGGAGACAAAATTTATTTAAGATTTGAAAAAGGTGAGGGTGACAAAACAAAATTTATTGAGAGCTACCTTACAACAACTTTGATTGTAATAACTGGCCCTCTAGCAATTATTGGACCTTTTTTTGATGTTGTAGAATCCAATCTAGAGCTTTTGTTAATAAAAACTGCACTTGATTGTTTTCTTGTAATATTTATCACATCAAGCGGTGGTAAAGGCGCGGTATATTCGGGAATATCCATTTTGATTTATCAAGGAGCATTTACTTTATTAGCTTTATTAATCAATACGAATATTGAGCAACAAATATCAGATTCAATTGCAGGAATAGGAGGAGTTTTATTAATAGGTGTTGGAATAAATCTTTTAGGGTTAAAAAAAATCCCTGTAGCAAATTACATGCTTAGTCTATTTGTTCCATTTCTTCTAGCATTGTAAATTCTCTTAACGCTCCATTTACTCCTTTAAAAAGGGAAATAATTTTTTCAGATTCTTCTTCGAAAGACATTGTTACAAATTGCTCTTTTTGTACGTGGAAACGTCTATTTTTAAAATCTAGTTCCACTGGTAAGTATGGAATATTTAATTCTTTTGCAAGATAGTAAAAGCCACTCCTAAATTTTTTGACCTGTTCAGTTCCTGCTTCAGGAGCTATACAAAGTACGTATTCATCCATTTTTGAAAATTCTTCAATAGCACCTTTGATTAATCCTTTTGATTTATTTCTATAAACAGGGATTCCTCCAAGTTTTAGGAGAATTATTTTTTGTAACCAACCAAGTGGCCATGGTATTCCTAATCTATCAACGTCTTTAGAAAAAGTATATAAGCTTGGAAGCCTAGTAAAAATCCATTTTGCCCCAAAAAAATTAATTCTTAAATCAAGAGCTAAAATTGCAAGTAATGCATACCATGCATCTCTATTTGCAGTATGGGGAGCTCCAATTAAAATCATTTTTTTATAATTTGGAAATTGTCCAGTAATATCCCATTTTGATAGTTGAAGCATCTTCCTACTTAAGGGGCCTAGAATAATTCTTTTTTTTCTTGGTACGCTATCTGGAATAGATATCATTTTTTTCAATATAACTAGCTATTTGTACTGCGTTTAAAGCAGCTCCTTTTAAAAGATTGTCCCCAACAACCCAAAAATTTAGAATTTTTTTACTTGTTAAACCTGGTCTCATTCTTGAAACTAGAATGTTGCTGTTTCCTTCTGCGTCAATCGGAGTCGGGTAGTTTTTTCCCCAATATTCGACACCCTCAAATAAATTTATTGCCTCTATAGCTTTATCTACATCTACATCTTGTTCGAATGTAGCATTACAAAAAATGCCATGTCCTGTTTCAACTCCCACACGAGCATTTGAAGGCTCAACGTTTAAATTTGGTATATTAAGTATTTTTTTTGATTCATTAGAGAACTTCATTTCTTCATCTGTGTATCCATTGTCAGTCATGTTTCCTGCAATTGGTATCACATTTTTAGCTATTTGCGTTTTATAATATTTTTCATCTGGTGCAGAACCAGTATTTTGAATATTTAATAACTCATTGTTAAGAGATTCTATAGCGCCTTTTCCTGAACCTGAAACTGCTTGATAAGAAACAGGGACAATGCCAACGAGTTTAAAAATATCATGTAATGGCTTTAAAGCCATTACTAAAGCCATTGTTGTGCAGTTTGGATTTGCAATAATTTTTGTATTTTCATTAATTGTATTTTCGTTTATTCCATAGACAACTAATGGTATGTCTTCATCCATTCTAAATGTTGAGGAGTTGTCGATTACAAAAGCACCTTTGTCAACAAATTCATTGGCATACTCTTTTGATCTAGCTCCTCCAGCAGAAAATAAAGCAATATCACATGGTTCAATATTTTTAATGTTTAATTCTTTTATTTCAACATCTTTATTGTTGATTGAAAGTGTTTTTCCTTCAGATGCTTTAGAAGCAAACAATTGAAAATCAGGCCCATTATCAAAAAACTCTTCACAAAGTTTGATTATTTTACGCCCAACAAGACCTGTCGCACCTACAATTGCAATATTCATTTATATTTCGATAAACTCTTCATGAAGAGAATCAATTGCTTTTTGCATATCATTCTTGTTAACAACACAAGAAATTCGTATTGGAGAAGTCGAAATCATTGCTATATTAATTTTATTTTTACCGAGTATTGAGAACATTTTTGAAGCTATTCCGGATTCAGCTTTCATTCCAGCTCCAATAAGTGAAACTCGTGCAATATTTGAATCAGAATCAGATCCTTCAGCGTTCAATTCATTTAACAAATTATTTAATATAGTTTCCACTTCCGTTTTTTGTTCGCTTGGTGATGTAAAACTTATATCAGTTTTTGAATCTTTGGATACATTCTGGACGATCATATCAACAATGACGCCGGCTTCTGAAAGTGGGCCAAATACTTTACCAGCTATACCCGGTTGATCTGGCACTCCAAATAAAGTAAATTTAATTTCTTTATCATTGTGTGTAACTCCACTTACTATAGCTTGTTCCATGACACTTTCCTTTACAACTGTCCCTTCACCAATACTAAACGTAGGTTTAACAATTATTGGTACATTATACCTTCTACCAAACTCTACAGATCTAGCCATTAAAACCTTTGCTCCGGTAGAAGCCATTTCTAACATCTCATCATAAGTAATTTCTTTTATAAGTCTTGCTTTCTCAACTATTCTTGGATCAGCTGTAAAAACTCCTTCGACGTCTGTATATATTTCACATTTTTCAGCATCAAGAGCAGCTGCTAATGCAACTGCTGTTGCGTCTGAGCCTCCCCTCCCTAATGTTGTAATTTCTTTTGTTTCTTTATTTACTCCTTGAAAACCAGCAACTATGACAATTTTTCCATCTTCGATTCCCTGCTTTACCCTTTCTCCTGAGATATCTTCTATTTCTGCCATTCCATGTCGAGAAGTAGTGGTTATTCCTGCTTGTGAGCCGGTTAGTGAGAAAGATTCATAACCAAGATTATTTAAATGCATAGCTAGTAGTGACATTGTTATTCTTTCTCCTGCAGATAGGAGCATATCCATTTCTCTAGGTGATGGTGTTTCTGAAAGTTCATTTGCTAAATTGATCAATTCATCTGTACTTGATCCCATTGCAGAAACTACTACTACAACTTCATTACCTGCTTCTTTACAATCAATTATTTTCTGTGCAACTATTTTTAGTGTTTCGGGATTCTCAACACTAGTTCCACCAAATTTTTGTACTATTAAATTCATCTGAAACATTCTAATGAGTTTATTAAAGATATAACAGACCTAGTATTCTTAGATTTAATGAGCATTGACCTTCATATTCATTCAAAAAATTCTGATGGAACAGACACTATTGATGAGATTGTTAGTAAATCGAAAGATCAGCAGATACAAGCAATATCTATAACTGATCATGAATATTTATCTGAAGTAAAAGATAATGAAGGAATTGAAATTATCTCCGGCGTAGAAATGAGTGTAAGCTGGAACGATCTTGATTTACAGAATCCATATAGCGGTATACATCTTTTAATTTATTTTTAGAAAAGAATACTCCTCTTGACCAAATGCTTTTCAAAATAAGGGAAGAAAAGAAAAATAGAAACTACGAAATTTTAGATAAATTAAAAAATATTGGCATCGAGATTGAAAAAAATGAATTAGAAAATTTGGAGACAAAAGTACCAGGCCGTCCCCATATTGCAAACCTAATGAAATCAAAAGGACATGTAAGTACCTTAAATGAAGCCTTTCAAAAATATTTGGGTAACGGAAAAGTTGGTGACTCCCGAATTCATCAAAACCAAATTACAGATGTTATTCAGGTTGCTAAAGAATCTAAATCTTTAATATTTCTAGCTCATCCTCATACTTTGGTAAGTAATAAAAATTATTCTTTTTCAAAGAATTGGCACAATGAATCATTTTTTAAAATTTTAGAGAAATTAAAAGGTTTAGGAATAGACGGTGTTGAGACATATTATTCTAGTTATTCTAAATCGACCTCGAACTCATTAGAGGAAATTACAAATACTCTAAATTTGCTAAGAAGTGGTGGGTCTGATTATCACGGTATGAATAAACCTAATATAAATATAGGATTCGGATATGAGAATAATCAGTTGAATATTCCATACGATTTAATTGAAAAAATGAAAGAAAAACATGCGGAACTTTAAAAAACTGCTTGGACCAATTTCAATAATTTCTATAGCCTATTTGATGAGCAGAATATTTGGATTTATTAGAGAGATTCTTCTTGCTAGATGGACCGGTGTCTCATCAGCAACAGACACTTTAGATCTTGCCTTCGTAATTCCTGATTTTTTGTTCTATCTTTCGGCAGGAGGATATCTAGCAATCACATTAATTCCTATTTTGTCAAAATTTCAAAAAGATAAACTTTTTGATTTAAATAATTACTTTCTTTCACTACTAAATGGTCTAACCATAATATTTGCTATTTTTTCAGTTATTTTCTTTATATTTAGATATGAAATTGGTGAAGTTTTTGGAGTAATTGATATAGAGCTTTTTGTGAGAGTATTTACACCAATAATTTTTAGTCAGGTGTTCTTTTTTTCAGGTGCAGTAATGATGGCTTATCAATATTTCATGGATGAGTTTAAATATGCTGCCTTGGCTCCAGTAATATATAATCTTTCAATAATTTTTTTTGGTTGGATAAATTCTTCCAGCCCAGAATCAACAATCTATGGATTTGCTATCGGCGGGTTTATAGGTTCGTTTATAGGGCACATAGTTATTCAAATTTATGGACTAAAAAAACTTGGTCTGGATCTAAAATTTATAAAACCAAAACTTGAAGACTTGACACATTACTTTAAAGTCTCGATTCCTTTAATTGTTGGACAATCGATTGCAGTTATGGATGAGCAATTGTTTAGAATTTTTGGTTCAATGTTAAGTGTTGGAGCAATAGCATCATTTAGATATGCAAGGAGAATCGCTATATTGCCAGTCGGTGTTATGGCACAGGCAGTTGGTGTTGCAACTTTTCCTACAATGTCAAACTTATTCGTAAGTAAAAAATTTGATGAACTAAAAAATTTAATTCGCCAACAAGTAGCCATATTATATTTTGTGAACTTAGCGATTGTTTTGGTTCTTATTACAAATAATGCTCAAATTATAAGTCTTGTTTATGAAAGAGGGGAATTCAACAGTAGCGATGTTTTCCGGGTTAGTTCAATAATGTCAATTGTTGCTTTTGGAATTTTGCCCTGGTCTTTAAATCAAATCGTTACCAGAGCGTTTTATGTACAGACTAATTATTGGTATCCAGTTATGATGGGAACCTCCTCAACTGTTTTAGCTACATTAATTATTTTGAATGTTGAAAATAAATCTGAAATTAGTTATGCAATTATAATCATTGGATCTTTGTTTTTATATTCGTTAATTTTATTAACTACTTTAAAAATAGATGGCGAGAGAATTTTGAATAAAGATTTGATTAGTGATTTGATATTCTCATCAGTTGTTTATTTTGTTACTTTTGGGTTGCTTCAATTTTTGCCAATAGATACATTTGGTAAAATTTTATACATATTTATTTCTACAACAATAATTGCATCATCTTTTATTGTGTCTGTTAGGGTAATTAAAATGAAATATGTAAAAATAAATAAGGTAAGGTAAATGCAAAAATTTCCATTAAAAAAAGGTTTATCAGATGTTAACGAGCTTCATAATGAAATCAATGAATACATAAATGTACTAATGGGACATATAAACCCTCCCATATCGGATGGTATTGATACTCTTTTTGAAGTTAGTAGTACCTATCTAGCAAGAGCTAAAGAAATCGAAATTAAATTATTAGAAAGAGAAAGAAGTGGAAATATATCGTCAGGTGATGAATTAAAAAAATTTAGAACCGGTGAACTTAGAAGTTTTATAGAATTGTGTAAGAGTGCACAAAATCAAGGTTCAAGAAGAATTACTATGGCCTTAAGCGAGCTAAACCTTAAAGAAAATTAGCTCAAATCTTCGACATCAAAAATTTCTTGTGCCGCTGTTATTCCCCCATCTTCACTTTTATTTGCAATTTCACTAATTTCTATAATTACATTTATCTCTATACCCATTAATTTTGCTATCTCAGATCTAACCAAATCACTTATTTCTGATGTTTTCTTTAACTCGTCAAAAAGAAATTCATTGTTTTTATCAACTAACAAAATAAGATCTCCCGTATCTCTTACCTCAGGCTTAACTGCTGTCAAATAAGAAAATTTTCTTGAAGACAATATCTCTTTCAGTGAATTTAAAATTTTAGGCCAAAATATATCAAAATCTTCAATAGATTGTTTTTTTGTTAATTTTTTTTCCTTTTTCTTGGGTTGAGACTTAACCTCATTTTGTTTGCTTGAGGACTTTGAATCGCTTTCTTGATTTGTTGATGGCTGTAATAAATTAGATTGGCCCTCTAGAAGATCTAACCTGTATCCAATTGATTTTACATCTGAACCAAATTCTGGCTTTACTAATTTCATCATGAATAATTCAAGTTTCAAGTGCTGAGAGTTTGATATGGGTAAGGTTGAATTTATTTCATCAATTAAATCAAGAATTCTTACAAGTTGCTTTGCAGATATTTTTTCATTTGCCTTTTCTAAATTTTTTAAAAAGTTTTGTGAAAGAGATTTTAATTTGTCATCATCAGGTAAATATTTTAAATAAAATAGGTTCCTAAAAAATTCAGATACTGAATTAGTTATATCAGACGGTTGTAATCCTTTTGAATATGCGTCTCTAATTACAGTTAAAACTTTGCCCGTATCTTGAAACTCAATCGATTCGATTATTTGATCAATTTCTGTAGAGCCCAATTTGCCAACCAAGCTATAAATATCTTCAACTGTTAATTCAGAACCAAAAGTATTATTTGCCTGTTCAAGTAGATTAATCGCATCTCGAAGTGATCCATCAGAATATGAGGCAATAATTTGTAAGATGTCTTTTTTGAAATTAATTTTTTCTTTTTTAGATATCTTTTCAAGAACATTGATTATTTCTTCATCGAGAATTTTCTTAAAAACAACTTGGGTTGTTCTACTTCTAATTGTCTCAATTACTCTGTCAGGCTCAGTGGTTGCAAGAATAAAAATTACATGTTCTGGTGGTTCTTCAAGAGTTTTGAGAAATGCATTTGATGCTGCATTTGATAACATATGCACCTCGTCCAAAATAAATATTCTTTTCTTTCCTGGTGATGTTGCAATAAAGTTTACACTTTCGTTCATGTCTCTTATGTCATCGACTTTATTATGGGATGCAGCATCAATCTCAGATATATCAAATACAGGATCACAACCCAGCTGTTTTGCAATTATTCTTGCAAGTGAAGTTTTTCCAACACCTTTTGGTCCAGAAAAAAGATAAGCATGCCCAATTTTATCATCAGAAATTTGTGACGAAATAAGGGCTACAGCTTCCTCTTGACCAACCATCTCGTTTAAGTTTTGTGGTCTATATTTTCTATAAAATGCTTGTTCCATATTATTAAATGCTAATACCTTACACATCTATAGTGCACTGAAGAATTAAACTTAGTCAAATGAGAATTGGAGTAGATTTAGATGGTGTTGTTGCAAACTTCACTAAAGGTTGGACAAAATTATATGAAGATGAGTTTGGTAAAAAAATTCTTGAAAAAGACATTACCGATTGGGGTTTATCAAAGCCGCTCACACATTTTGAAGAGGAAATAGATTTTTGGGAATGGGCAAAAGATATAAATGGATCATCAATTTTTAGGAATTTAGAGGTTTATAAAGACTCTCTTGAAGTTTTATATGATTTATCCAAGATGGGACATGAAATTGTTATCATTTCCTCAAAACCATGGTGGTCAATTCATGATACATTGATGTGGCTAGGTGAAAAAAAAATACCAACAAAAGAAATACATTTTATTGAAGATAAGTGGAAAATTGACTGTGACGTTTACATTGATGATGCGCCTTATCAACTTGATAATTATGTGAAAAATATAAAAAATAAAATAATTATTAGATTTGTTCGAGAATACAATGATCCAGTTGAAGGTGCTATTGATTTGAATGAATGGAAAAATTTAATTCCTTTATTAAACTCTCTTAACAATTAATCTGAACTCATGAACGATTCCTTTATTCTAAGAGATAGAAAATGGCGAGAAACTAATGAGAGAATAACGTTATCTTCTAATGCAATGCTTTCTGAAAATTCCAAAGGCAGATTAAGTAATGAAGAACATGATGAGTTTAGAACTATTTTTGAAAGAGATAGGGATCGAATAATACACTCAAAAGCATTTAGAAGATTGAAACATAAAACTCAAGTGTTTATAAATCCTGATGGTGATCATTTTATTACAAGAATGACTCATACTTTGAATGTAACTCAAGTTGGGAGATCAATTGCAAAAACCCTTGGACTAAATCCAGATTTGACTGAGGCTATATGTTTAGGTCATGATGTTGGGCATTCTCCTTTTGGGCATACCGGTGAAGATATACTCAATGAAATGCATCCTAACGGCTGGAGTCATTCTGAAAACTCAGTTAAAATTTTCAGCAAAATTGAAAAACTTAATCTTAGTGTTGAAACCATAGATGGAATTGAAAAACATCCTTGGAGATATAGTGAAAAGCCTTCAACACAAGAAGGAATGGTTTGTCGATTTGCGGACAGAATTGCCTACTTATCTCATGATGTTGAGGATGCATTAAGAGCTAATGTAATCAAAATTAATGATATTCCTAACAAAATAACAAAGGAACTTGGTGCCCCTGGAAAACAATGGATAAATAGTTTGATTTCTGGAATATTTAAAGCTTCAAATAGTAATGAATTAATAATGGATTCTGAAATTGGAGAAATTATGAATGAATTAAGAGAATTTATGTTCAAAAATGTTTATCTCAGAGAAGAAACTAATGATCAAAGAATGGAATGTAAAAATATTGTACAAACGCTTGTTCAATATTTTCTAGAAAATAAAAATGAATTACCAAAAAATTATTTACAAAGTGAAGATGATATCGAGAACTCTATTGATTATGTTGCTGGGATGACCGATAGGTTTGCAATATCAACTTTTGAAAAAATTAGTTAAAATCAGGATCTCTTTTCTCAAGAAATGCCAATACTCCTTCTTTAAGGTCATCAGAAATTAGATAGGATGTGTTCCACAGCCTAACAAAATCAAGTGCCTGATCTGTTGTCAGGTCTTCTCCCTTTTGTAAAATTTCTTTTGTTCCTTGAACAATATTTTTTGAATTTGACGCAATCTCTTTTGCCATTTCCAATCCAGCTTTATGAAGTTCTTCAACATTTTCATATGTATTGCTTACAAATCTTATCTTTTCTGCATATTCTCCATCAAACTTTCTACCTGTAAAAGCTAGATCTCTTAAATCGCTTTTTGAAACAATTTTTGGCATCCTTTGTAAGATTCCAACATCTGCAACAAGTCCAAGTTTTGTTTCACCGATAGAGAAAACTGCATCTCGAGTTGAAATTCGAATGTCGCAAGCGGAGACCATGCTCGTAGCTCCACCAATACAAAAACCATGGGCTAATGCAATTGTTGGTATTGGAGAATTTGCAATTCTGGTAAATGCATTTTGAAGATTCTCTATCAGTTTCATTGTCTCTCTTCTATCACTTGCAGTTGAAGAGAGATTCTCATTTAAATTCATGTCTTGCATTAATACTGTTATGTCAATACCTGCAGAAAATGAATCTCCTTTACCAGCAAGCAAAATACATCTTGCTTCCTCTTTTTCTACTATCTCTTCTATTAAGTCAGGAATACCAAACCAAACATCAAAATCTAATGCATTTTTTTTATCCGGTCTATTAATCCAAATATAAGCAACATCATCTTTAATTTCTTTTATTAATTTATCTTCCATATAAATAATCTTAGTAAGATATTTCCATGGATGTATTTGAAGCTTTGTATACAACAAGGGCTATGAGAAGAGTAAAAGAAGATCCCATACCGGATGATGTAGTTAAGTCTATATTAGATTCAGCAATCCGTGCCCCAAGTGGTTCAAATCGCCAAGATTGGAAATTTGTTGTTGTAACTGATAAAGATGTACGTGAAAAACTTTCTGACATATACAAAGATACTTGGGATTATTATGTAAAGTCTTTTTACAATAATTCAGAAGATTTAGGTGCCTCAGACTTAAAAGATAAAGATCAAATTGAGTCAGTAAAAAGGATAAGTAATTCAGCAAGCTGGTTAGCTGAAAACTATCATAAAGTGCCTTTATTGGTACTTGCTTTTTCTAGAAATGATCCAACTGGATCATCAATTTATCCAGCAATTTGGAATTTAATGCTTGCAGCTAGAGGTCATGGTATTGGAACTTGTCTCACCACAGTTATGAGTTTCAAAACAGATGATGTATATGAAGTTCTTGGTATCCCAACCGATAAAGGCTGGACATTAAATGCAACTATAACTGCAGGTTATCCACTTGGAAAATGGGGTGTTGCTGAAAGAAAGCCCGTTGAAGAAGTCACTTACTTAAATAAATGGGGTGAGTCACCAGATTGGAATTTAACTGAACCTCTTTGGAATTATTAAAAAACCAAAGTCAACAATAGATATAATTGCACGCCCGGAGGGATTCGAACCCCCAACCTTCTGATCCGTAATCAGACGCTCTATCCAGTTAAGCTACGGGCGCTTGGCGGAGAGGGAGGGATTTGAACCCTCGAGGGGACTTTCGTCCCCCACTCGCTTAGCAGGCGAGCGCTTTAGACCACTCAGCCACC
>JBJKUD010000037.1:0-21887 GCA_045563315.1 Candidatus Actinomarina sp.
GAAAACTGCACCAAAGGCATAAACCCACCAATTGTTTCCTAAATTTTCAATTATTCCAATTACAACTGCATAAATTAGACATGAAATCACTGAAGATATAAGTAGGTTTTTAACAATATCCATTGCAAATGTTTTTTTAGTAGTTTTATTAAATCCATACTTTTCTTCAATTACGAATGTTGAATATATAGCTAAAGGTATTTCAAGAATTTCTGAAATTAGAATAATTAAAAGACCTAAAAAAATAGCACCTAAAATATTTGAAGACGTATAGCTTGAAACAATAGACGTAAGAGTATTTAGTAGCCCACCAATCGTAAGCAGTAGAAGAATAAAAATACTTACAAAGGAAACTATTATTTGAAACTTTAGACGATCAAGATTGTAATCTGTAGATTTCTTGTATTCTTCTGGTGTTACAAGATTTTCAAATCTTTCAGGAACCTTAGACGCATTAACCTTTAAAGAATTAATATTTCGAACTTTTAGGTAAGTTTCTATTGTGAACTTTAACCCTATAAATATCAGAAATAGAAATGTAAAGTTAGTCGAGTTTAGAGTGTCTTGAATTTCCATATCAGTCAATATTAACGCTTTTCAAATACTCTAAAGAAAAAATAGGCCAACTTTAATCAAAGGGTCAAATTCATTTATTTTCATTTACCAAATCTACGATCTCTTTGAACGTACTCCCTTAAGCATCTTAAAAAGTCAATCTTTCTGAACTCTGGCCAATAAACATCTTGAAAAACTACTTCCGAATAAGCGCTTTGCCACAATAAAAATCCTGAGAGTCTTGACTCACCACTTGTTCTAATAATTAGATCGATGTCAGGTGAATCTGGTGAATAAAGATGGTCTCTAATTTGTTCGTCGTTAATGCTTTTTATTAAATCTTGGATTTCTAATTCTTGATTTTCTTGTAGTAGGCTTTTCATTGCGTCAACAATTTCTTGCCTTCCTCCGTAACCAAGCGCAATAGTTAGTAACTTTTCTCCTCCACCCCTAACTTCTTTCAGTTTTTTAATTGAATTTTGCAAATAATCAGGAAGAAGATCTATGCTTCCAACAAAATTAATTTTAAAATTATCAACAAGATCATCAATTAAAAGTTCTTCGAACAATTCGTTTAGTACGAGGTAGTAAGAGTTCAGTTCTTCTTCAGGTCTAGATAAATTCTCTTTAGATAAAAGCCAGCTTGTTATATTGTCAATGCCTAACTCATCGCACCAAGCCAGACATTCTTTAAATCGGACCATTCCAATTCGGTAAGAAACTTCGTAACTTAATAAATTCTCTCTTTTTGCATACCTTCTGTGTCCGTCATGTATGATCCCTATATGTTTTGGAAGAGTCTCGTTTTTTAAATTATTTTGAAGCCTTGTTTCATATAATGAATAAACAAACTTTGGTGTCACCATTATTAACTACAAATTGCTTCAACATCGTCAATTGTTTTTGGTGCCCCAATGGTTAGATTTATTGGGTCATTTTCTGTACAAACAATATCATCTTCAATTCTTATTCCAATACCTAAAAGGTCTTTAGGTATTTTATGCTTTATACTTTTAGCGTTTTTCATTTCTTCACTTTCAAGTTTTGTTGCTTTCTCCATCCCAAGTGATTTTCTTCTTTCTCTAATTTTTTTGGGATCTCTTTCAATTAATTTAAACTCGACTTCAGGTTTGTTTGGGCGAATATAAATTCCCGGTTCAATAGTTGTAACCATTCCCGGCTTTAATTTTCTTGGTTTGTTTTTTTCTTCTGTAGTACCCGCATCATGCACGTCCAATCCAAGCCAATGGCCTGTACCATGCATAAAAAATTCGAAATAATGCATCATTGAAATTGTTTCTTCTACTCCCATAGGTACTAAACCAAGGTCAACCAATGATTGAGAAATTGAGGCTACAGTTGAAGTGTGAATATCTGACATTGTTTTTTTAGTTGTAACATTTTCAATGCCGAGTTCTTGAGCTTTTAAAACTTCTGTATAAACATCTTTTTGGACTTTCGTAAATTTTCCGTTTACAGGAAAGGTTCTTGTGACATCAGATGAATACATTTTAAACTCTGCTGCTGCATCTATTAATATAAGACCATTGTTGTGAACTTTTTCTCTGTTAGTTGAGTAATGTAATATGCAAGCATTATCTCCAGAGGCAACAATAGAGGGGTAACCTAACCTTTCAGCTCCTAGGTCATAAAAAGTTTTTTCCATCTCAGCCTCTATCTGATACTCATACATATCTTTCTTTGTAAAGTCCATTGCAGATATATGTCCTTGAACAGTAATATCGCAAGCTCTTTTAAGATTCTCTAGTTCTTCGGAGCTTTTAATTAAACGGAGTTCGGAAAGTAAAGGTGAAAGAGAGTTTAGTGTAGCCTTGCTAAAACTTGATCCTCTTTGATCGTATGGAATTGCTGTGTTGATTAATTTCTTGTCATATTTTTCAAACGCAGTATTTGTATAATCACAATAAATATCTTCAATTCCAGATAATAATTTTGGTGCTAAGCTCTCATATTCTTCATATAGAAATGCTTCTTCTGCTCCAAACTCTTGTTTTGCTCCTTCTGGTCCGAGTCTTTTGCCCTCCCAGGTTTCCATTTCTTCATTTCTTCCTTGCACGAAAAGGTATAAAGCTGCTTTGTTATTTTGGACGATAATAATTGCATGAGCGTTTGGTTCTGGCCATTCGGTTAGATAATGAAAATTAGAATCCTGTCGAAAATCGTAAGCCACGTCGTTATTTCTGTAAATAGTATTACTTCCATGAAGAAGAATTGCCCCATGGCCAATTTGTCTTGCAATATTATCTCTATTTAATTTAGATAATTCCATCATTCAAATAAGAATAATCTAGGTTTACATAAAATAGCTAATTTATTTCTAGTTAAGGTAAGAATCTATAAGTTTTGATATTCCTAAAGCTTCCTTCTTTCCGTAAGAAATAATTAAAACAACGTTATCACCTGCAATTGATGCAGCGATTCCCTCAAAGAATAGATTATCTATTGATTCAGCAACTACTTGGGCAGCAGCTGTTGTAGTTTTGACAATTATTTGGTTGGAAACAACTTCTACACTTAACACAAAATCTTTTAACGCTTTTCTTGAAATAGATTTTTGAGCATTGTTAATGTCATCCTTGGGCAATATGTATTTGAGATCATTGTTTGAATTTCTTTTTTTGGTTGCTCCAATTTCTGATAAATCTCTAGAGAGGGTGGCTTGTGTTATTGGAATTCCTTTTTTATTTAATATGCCTTTTAATTGATTTTGAGAAGTTATTTTGCCTTCATCTATTAAATCAGCAATAATTTTTTGTCTTTGAATTGTAGATTTTCCCATTGTATAAATATACATTATTTTGTATTTTTATACAATTACAGATCTTTATATACTTTCTTTGCTAACTCTATAGCTTCCTCTTTAGAGACTTCCCCTTCATTTATTCTTTGGTTGTATAGAGATTCCATAATTTTACCTAAAATTGGTCCCGGCTCAATATTTAGAATTTCCATTATTTCATTACCGTTGACCGGAGGCCTTAATTTATTTAGCTCTTCATTAGCTTTAACTTCTTCTATTCTTTTCTCTAAGTCGTCTAGATACTCATATATTTTTTCTGCTTTTTCATTATTTTTTGTTGTAACATCTGCTCGAACAAGCTCATTGAGATCATCAAGTGTATTTCCAGCATCAATTATGTACCTTCTGACAGCAGAATCTGTCCATCCCATTTTGTAAGTATGTGGTCTTAAGTGGTTTTCGACTAGTAAGGCGACGTCAGCTATCGTACTCTTTGGATATTTTAATTTTGAGAGAATTTCTTTGGTCATTCTTGCACCAACAACTTCATGGTGCCTGAAGTGAACCTTCCCGTTGTCTATTCCTTTTGTTGCTGGTTTTCCAATGTCATGAAGTATTGCAGCAAGTCGCAATATAAGGTCTTGTGATACATTCGTTGTAACTTGCAATGTGTGCTCATAAACGTCTTTATGGTGATGGTGAGGGTCAACCTCCATTTTTAATTCTCTGATCTCTGGAATAATAAAATCAATTAAGTTACTTTCAACTAAGGATCTGATTCCCATTGAAACATTTTTACCAACTACTAATTTTGAAAATTCATCTCTTATTCTTTCTTTGCTAACAATTTCTACTCTGTGTATATTTTCCTGAATTGATCTAAAAGTATTGTTATCTGGCGCGAAACCATGAGAACTAATAAAGCGACATAACCTTATCATTCTTAAAGGGTCCTCTGAAAATGAAAGGCTTGGGTCAGCGGGAGTTTTTAATAATCCTTCTGATAGATCTTTTAGTCCGTTACATGGATCTATAAGTTCCTTTTGTTTTATATCAAAAGCTATCGAATTTAATGTAAAATCTCTACGAATTAAATCTTGTTCTATGTCTTCAGTTTTGTCAACATTTGGCTTTCTAGATTCTTTCTCATATGTGTCGCTTCTAAACTGTGTTATGTGTGCTGTATGTTTGCCTATTAAAGCCTCAATTGTTCCATATTTTATTCCTATTTTGGTTGTCTTGAAACCATTTTCATGAAGAAGATTTAATGATTCTTCGGGTGGTGCGTCAGTCGTAAAATCAAAATCTGTGGTATCTATATCTAAAATAAAATCTCTAACAGCTCCACCAACAAGAAAAATTTTAAACTTTTTTTCTTCGTAAATTGAAGACAATTGATCCAAAAATGGATATTCATCTATACGGTTTAATAATGTTGTTGGTACCATATTGTTAGCTTAGAATAACTAAAAAAACAGTAAAGTATGAATTCAGAAGTTGATTTTGCAGCAGGTGGGATTGTTTTAATAAACAACAAAATTCTATTGGTAAAAAATAAATTAAGTGATGAGTATAAAAATGACTATACCTCTGGTTTTTGGGGATACCCAAAAGGCCATCTCGATGAAAAAGAAACACCAATCAAAGCAGCCGAAAGAGAAGTTTTCGAAGAAACAGGTTTTAAAGTTACGTCAGTAGGAACAAAGCCAATAGCGGAATCAAGATATGAGATAAGAAAAGATGGTAAAGCTATTCAAAAAACAGTTTGGTTATTTGAAATGAAAATTGTTGAAAGTTATAAAAAAGAACCTGATGAAGAAATTGAAGAAATTGCAATAGTTACCTTTGAAGAAGCTCTTCATCTTTTAACTTATGAAGAAGATAAAAAAATCCTAAGATATGTATTCAACAAAAAATAAAAAAGTTCATTATTTCTATAACGGAATTTTTTATACAAGGAAATTAAATGACTTTGTTGACGATATATTGTTTGAAAAAATTTATGGTGGTACGGGTCTTCTAAAAAAAATAAAAAAAATAGCCAAAAACAAAAACATAAATTTTAGCTCTTCAATGGTTAACGAAAACTTAACAAAATCTTGGTTAAATTCTGGATGGGAAAAAAATCATACTTTAAATATTTGTATATTAAATTTAAAAAACACAACTAGAAAAATTCAAATGCTTGATGAAAAGATAGAAGTAAAGAAATTCCATCAAGATGACATAGAAAATTTACTCGAATTAGATCATAAAATATTCGAACCTTATTGGAGGAATTCTTTTACTAGTTTTATTGAGACGATGAAAAGTTGTAATAATAACTACCTTTTTACGATTGGCAGTGTGGAATCATTGAACGGTTATGCAATACTTGGAGAAACAGGAAAATTTACATATCTTCAGCGCATAGGAGTTAAAAAAGATTCTCAGGGTGTTGGACTTGGAGATATGCTTTTGAAAAATATTATAAATTTTTCAATTGATAAAAAATTTATAAATATAAAACTTAATACTCAAGAAGATAACGAAGCAGCCTTAAGTCTTTACAAAAAAAATAATTTTGATTTATCTCCAAGAAAGCTTGTAATCATGAAAACTTCATGAATAGATTTACATAGCTTATCATTAAACTATGGAAGAAGATAGTTTTATAGAGTCAGTTGAAAGTCTTATAAAAAGTGTCAAAGACTTGATTGTTCGTCCAGTAAAAAGGTTGACTGGTTTTGCTTCTTTGGGTTTACTTCTTGTTGTATTATTAATAACTGCAGTAATATTTTTATTTTCAGGAATATTAAAAATTATGCAAGGCCTTGGACTTTTATTGGGGGTTAACCCAACTGGATTTGCAATGGGAGCGTTAGGATTGGTGTTTATGATATTGTCATTAAATAGTTACAGAAAGAAAAAAAGTGGATGATTTAGCAATAATAGGGTCTGGGCCTGCTGGTTATACGGCGGGAATTTATGCTGGAAGAGCGAACCTTAAGCCAGTACTCTTTGAAGGTCTAGAGTCAGGTGGTCAATTAATGTTAACAACTGATGTTGAGAACTATCCAGGTTTTGATGAAGGCATTATGGGGCCTGAAATGATGCAAGTTTTCAAAAAACAAGCTGAAAGATTTGGAACAAAAATTTTAACTGAAACAGTTAATACAATCGAAAAGATTGAAGAAGGTTTTAAATTAACAACATCAAAAGATACATACAAGTTTAAGTCCGTAATAATATCTTCGGGAGCTTCGGCAAATTGGCTCGGAGTTAAGGGTGAAAAAGAATTACAAGGCTATGGGGTTTCGGCTTGTGCAACTTGTGATGGTTTTTTCTTTAAAGATAAAAATGTAATAGTGGTTGGAGGGGGCGACTCTGCTATGGAAGAATCTCTATTTTTAACAAAATTTGCAAAAAAAGTTACAGTTATTCATCGTAGGGATGAATTTAGAGCTAGCAAAATAATGCAAGAAAGAGTTCTGAACCATGATCAAATTGAAGTTGTGTGGAACAAAGAGATAATTGAAATTAAAGGTGATAAACAAGTCTCCTCAGTAGTTTTAAAAGACAGTAACTCAAATGAACAAGAAGAGAAAGACATTGATGGTGTTTTCGTAGCAATTGGACACACCCCAAATGTTGAGTTTCTTGATGGTTTTGTTGAACTAGACGAGAAAGGATATATTAAAACTGGCTTCACAAGTTCTACAAGTACAAGTATGTCAGGAGTGTTTGCTTCAGGCGATGTCGCTGATTCTGTCTACAGGCAAGCAGTAACTGCGGCTGGCACTGGATGCCAAGCAGCAATTGATGCTGAGAGGTGGCTTGAAAATTAGTTTTGATTTTTCAACTTTTGTAGATAATTTAGCAAAAGATGAAGTTGAAGATTTAAAAAGTAGATTAAATTATGTTGGTTATTCAACCAATGACGACATTAATGAATTAAAAGCTGTTGTTGGAGTTTTTATCGAAGACAATAGTTTTGGGGATATAAATAATAAAGAAGATTTTTGGTCTGAATTAATTAATTTTGGATATAAGCTCGGAGACAGAATTCTTAGTTTCAATAATAAAACTCTATATGGATCAGATGTTGAAGAATTACAAGAACTTCTTTCAAGGATGGGGTTTTATTCTGAACCCATAAATGGGAAGTATTCAAGATCTGTTGTTGAGGGAGTTACAAAGTTTCAGGAAAATAGAGGCATAACAATTGATGGCGTAGTTGGTCATAATACTGTTTACGAAATTAAAAAACTAATTAGACCAGGAAGAGATATTTCTTTAAACGAAGCAATAAAATCTATTTCACCAGGATTAGATACTGGAATTATCGGTTTCAATATTTGTTTTGATATCCCAAATATAGGAAGTTACAAACAGCAAATTAAGTTTTATGACGAAGTTAAAAAAACATCTCTGGAAAAAGGTGTAATATCAGTTTTTGCCTCAGAAGTTAATGAGGAATTGGATATAAATAATAAAATAGAATATATAAATAATCTTCAACCAACTTTGTTTATATCTTTTAATCCCGAAGTCAATGATTCTATAAACTACTTCAAGGGCACTTTTTCTGAAAGTCTTTTAGGTAGAAAATTAGCTGAAAACTTGGCCTCATCTTTGCAAGTTAGATCTATTGGAAAATCTTCAAATATTTTGAAACAAACAAAATCAGTAGGAATTATTATTAATGGTAAAATTTACCAAAAAATTAATATTGAATTAATTATTGAAAGCGTTGTTGATACTCTAAATAAGCAATTTGAAAATTAATTTAATTTAGTAATAAAATCGTCTAAATTTTCTTTTGAATCAAAAGTTAAAAAAAGTTTATATTTATTAATATTTTTAGATATTTTTACTTTGGATCCAGTTTTATCTTCGAAAAAATTTCTATAGTGTGATATCTCTTCATCTGTATAAGTACCTAAATTTAAATTTCGCACTCTATCTTCAACTGCTCTGCTTGATAGTTTTTGATTTATTATTTCATTTAAAATGTTATCTTGTATTTCAGAATCTAAATTTATTAAAGGTCTTACCTGACCCATTGAAACAGTCTGATTTTTTAAGGCGCTGTAAACTTTATCGCTAAGGTTGGTTAGTCTTAAAATGTTTGAAACGTGAGCTCGGCTTTTTCCGACAAGACGGCCTATTTCTTCAGGACTTAAACTAAATTTTTCCGAAATTTCTTTGTAAGCAATTGCTTCCTCAATATGATTTAATCTTTCTCTTTGTATGTTTTCAACCAGACCTAAAATTGCTGCATCTCTCTCACCAACATCTTTCACTAAGCAAGGTATTTCATTAAGACCTGCGAGCTTTGATGCTCTTAGTCTTCGTTCACCTGCGATCAATTTATATTTATTTGGCTCTGTTTCTTGAACTATAATTGGTTGAAGTAGGCCATTTTTTTGTATGGAACTTTTTAATTCCTCTAATTTATTTTCATCAAAGATTTTTCGAGCCTGTGAGTCGCTTTCAGAAATAATATTTATGTTTATTTCTTTAACTTCATACTCTCTTACGTTTGTATCAGTAATGAGGCTGCTGAGTGATCTTTTCATTTATGTTCATCCTTTCTAGTATTTCATTTGCTAATTGATAAAATTCTTTTTTTGACTTGCTTTCATTTTTAAAATCCTCAACTGTTTTTAAGTGATAAGGGCTATCAGCTATATCAACAGAATTAGATATTTTTGTTTCAAATAATTTATCAGCGAGTAGATAAGAAAGTTCATTTTCAAAATCTACATAGCTAGATCTTCTAGTGTCTACTTGGTTTAAAATTACACCCAAAAAAACTGGATTTATGTTTGTCTGGTTAGAAATAGATTTCTTTGCAAAACCCATAGCTTGAGAAACTCCTTCAATAGCTAAAAATTCAGGTTTAGTTGGAATCAAGTAAAAGTCTGAAGCTGATAAAGCTTCTTGCACTAAGGAACTCATAGTGGGAGGTGTATCAAATAAAATAATATCAAAATCTTTGAATTCAGAGGATTCAATTGTTTTCTTTAATACCGAACCTCCAAGTATTTTCTCATTGTTAAATTTTAAAATTGATTCGTTTGATGGAATTATTGCCATATTTTCGTGAAGATAGCCTATTTCTCTTGATTTGTTTCCTCTCATTAAATCTTGTGAGTTTAAGATAAATTCATTATTTTTATCAAAATCTAAATATGTCGATGTATTTCCTTGAGGGTCAAGATCAATAATCAATGTTTTTATACCATTTTTTGCAAATATTTTAGCAATATTTACAACAATTGTAGTTTTTCCAACCCCACCTTTTTGGCACAATATTGATAAAGATTTCACATATCAGTTATAACATCAATAGTTCGAAAATTATTTTTATTTATAAGAAACTTCTCTGGTTTCACGTGAAACAAACTTTTTAATTCTTTTCTGTTTTCAGAGCTTGAAGATACTAAAAAAAGTACGTTTCTTTTTTCAAGTTCGTATTTTTCCATTATTTTCAATATATTTAAAGTAGAAACGTAGCACCTCATTACAACTATTGTATTTTCTAAATTTTTTAGCGTAGAATTAGCATCTTCTTCTCTTGGAAAGGCATTTTCTAAATTAAGGGTCTTTATAAGCCTTTGAAGCTCATAAATTCTTGTTTTTTTATTATCAATAAGGTTTACTTTTCTTTTGTTCACAATTGATATTGGGACTCCCGGTATTCCACCTCCAGTTCCTAAATCGTAAATTTCGTTTGACTTGAAATTATTTTTTTTTATTAGATGGTGAAAATACAAAGAGTGAACTATAAATTCATCCCAGATAAATTGTTTGGTTTTTTTACTTATTAACCCCGTTTTTATTCCAGTTGTGTATAACCAGTCGTGATAGTTTAGAAGTTTTTCTTTGTGTTGTTGAAATTCACTTAAACCCCATTTAGGTATTTGGGGTTCGAAGGTCATTCTTCTTCTGTGTTGCTTGGAGCAAAGACTACAGATCTGTAGGGTTCTCTTCCTTCAGAATAAGACCTTATACCATCAATTTCGCTAACTGCATCATGAAGGGTTTTCCTGTCCACAGAGTTCATGGGCTCAAGCATTACTTCCTGTTTGTCTTCTAAAATTTGTTTCGTAAGTCTCTCGGCGTAAATCGTTAATGCTTCTTTTCTTTTAAGTGCATAGTCTGCAACGTCAAGCCTTAATCTTGTTCCTGCACCGGTTTTTCTTTGAATTGCAGTCCTTGTTAGCTCATGTAAAGACCGTATAATCATTCCTTTTTCACCAACTAGAGCTTCTGTTTGTTCGCCTTTTACGGTAACTACAAGATTTTTTTCTTCTAATTCACCTTCGACCTTGCCCTCTAAACCAAATGAATCAATTAATCCTTGTAAAAAGTCTATTGATACTTTTAATTGCTCTTTTGGATCTGCTTCAACTCTTGGTTTTTTTGGTTCATAGTTTCTTTTCTCTCGTTTTCGTGAATCCCTATTGTCTCTTGTGTTTCTTGTGTCTCTTGTGTCTCTTTTGTTTCTTGGTTTATAAGATCTAGAGTTATTTTTAAATCCAGATCTTACTGAAATTCTAACCAAAGCTTTTGTTCCTCCAACACCGAAAACTCCACCTTCTGGTTCTCGTAAGATACTAATATTGGCTTCTGTGGCGTCTTCAAGATTAAGCTCTTTTAAGCCTGCTTTTATTGCATCATCAATGGTTTTAGCTTCAACCTCTACCCATTTGTCTGACATTATTTTCTCCTTCTTTTTTTTCTGTTTTTGCGAGAATCTTGTTCTTTGTTGTTTTCTTTCTCGTTCTCTATTTGATCTTTTTGTTTATCTTGTTTTTCATTAGTTTCATTTTTATCTTCAATTTGAATTATCAGCGCTTGTTGGCCGATTCTAAAGATATTTCCTGTTAGAAAATAAATAACTAAGCCTGATGGAAGTGTCCATGAAATAAAACCAAAAAATACAGGCATAACCTTTCCAATCATCTGCATTTGTTGTGCCTGTGGGTTGTCACTCTTGCCCTGTTTTTTTGTAATTTGTTGTTGTTGAAAAAGTGCAGTTGCTACAACCATTAAAATAACAATGATATAAGGCACTCTTTCAATCCAGCTAGAAATTTCCGAAGCTGGAATTTGTAAATCCATATTAAAAAAAAGAATGTTTACATTATTTTCTAAATCTGAAAATAAAGATTCCGATTTAGGTATAAACAATAGGGGCTCTCTTAGTACTCTAAACAAGGCAAACCAAACGGGCATCTGAACTAAAAGTGGTACAACACAACCAAGGGGGTTGATTCCTTTTTCTTTATAAAAGGCGGCAATCTCTTTATTTAGTTCTTCTTTGTTGTCTTTGTGTTTCTTTTGAAGCCTCTTTAGTTCTGGCTGAACATCTTGCATTCTTTTTGTAGATCTTGTTTGTCTAAGCGTTAAGGGAAAAATTATTATGTTTATGATCACCGTCAATATTGCAATTGAAGCACCGTAAGATGGAATATATCCGTAAACAAAAGACAAAAGAAATCCTATACCAAGTGCAAAAGGTTCAATTATTGCCAATTTTTACCAAACTTTCTATAAATTGGGTTACACTTATAAACTCTTTCTAAAACCAAAGGAATTGTGATGATTAGCCCTTTATCTTCAATACTGTTCTTAATTTGAGCTGAACAAGAAGGATAATATAGACAGTTTCCTTGACCAATACCAAAGAACGCCAACAGTGAACGAAACACTGTAAATAAAATAGTTGTTATTTTCATTTTTTATTAAGTTTTGGGTGAGAAGATATGATTTTTTCTATTTCTTTTACTTTTAAATTTAAATTATTTTTAGATCCAATAATGTAAATATCAAAATGTTTTTCTTCTTCTATACCCCTAACTGCCTCTTTAATCCTTCTTTTAAATTTGTTTCGCTCTACTGCGGTGGTCTGTTTGCTTGAGATGCTTATTCCAAGTTTAGAATTTGTATCCTTGTTTTCTTCTATGTAAACCTTAAGACCTTTGTCAGTAAAACAGTTTCCTTCTTTTTTCAGTCTTAAAAAATGATTTCTCTTATTTAGTGCAGTAAATTTAACCAATTAGCTTATGCGGAAATTATCTTTCTGCCTTTTTTTCTTCTTCTTTTAAGAATTTCTCTACCCGCTCTAGTTCTCATTCTGCTTCTAAAACCGTGTTTTCTACTTCTTTTTCTATTACTGGGTTGGTAAGTTCTTTTCATTTTTTATCCTGTTTAAATACAATATATTAAAAAATTATTTAAACAAACAAAATTAATATTTAATTTAGGAGTTCGCGAAAAAGGAATTACCCTCGCGAAAACTTTTTTAACTAAGTTACAGAATCTATAAATTAATAATTTTGATAATTGATTTTTTAAAGATAAAACCCAATTTTTATTGATTATTTTCCGTTAACTGTAGAAGCTATATTTTTTTAATTTGTTTTTAACACTCTATGAATTTGAGAGGGTGTTTATTAAATTTAATCAAGATGAAAAATGTTCTTGAAGACTTCAAATTAGAAATAAAACAATCCAAGCTTTCTAAAACAGATGAATATTGGCTCGAACAAGTAATTTTCAAACTTGAAGATAAAAATTTGAATATTATTGTAAATTCTGAATTTATTAAGTCGTCCATTGAAAAAAAATTATATGAAAAAATTAAAATTTCTTACAAAAAGGTCACTGGATTTGATGATTGTGTATTCGTTTTAGATAAAAATATGAAAAAACCAGAAAATAAAGTTTATTTTGAAGAAAAAGTTGTTGATAAAGAAGAAATAAAAATAGAAGTAAAAAATATTGAACCAGATTTTTCTATGTTTGATGATATGTTTGTGGGAAGTTCTAACAATCTGGCAATTACTGCAGCAAAATCTGTTGTCTCTGATCCTGGAAAACGATTTAATCCTCTTTTTATATACGGAGCACCGGGGGTAGGGAAAACCTTTCTATTAAAAACAATTGAAAGTTCTCATCCCTCTTCGTTTTATATAGACTCTGAGTCGTTTTTAGATTCGTATATTCGTGGAATAAAAAATAATGATATAGATGTATTTAAATCAAAAATTCGTTCTGTTGATATCCTTTTGGTTGATGACATACAATTTTTTATGGGAAAGAAGGGTGTTTCGGAAGAGCTTTTTCACACCATAAACTATTTTCTAAATAATGAAAAGTCGGTTGTTCTTGTGTCTGATCAAAAACCCGAAAAGCTTTTAGGTTTTCCCGAAAGGCTTATTTCAAGAATATTAAACGGTCTAGTAACAGACATTGAAAAGCCCGATAATGAGATGTTTTTAAAAGTGTTAAAAAAAGCAAACAAAGATCATGACGGTTATTTGTTGTCTGTTGATGAAATTAGTAAATTAAAAAAACTACAAGTAAACAGCTTTAGGGACATAAACGGAATCATAAATAAAATTCTATTAAATAAACAAACAGGTAAAAACAACTCTGAGTATATAAACGAACTTATTAGCGATAAAAGTGTTGACTACTTAGAAGCTATCAAGCCAGAACACCTTCTAAACTATGTTTCAAAAGTTTTTCAAGTTGATAAAGCTTTGATAGTTTCAAAAAACAGAAGTACTTCAGTTAATGAGTCTAGAAGGCTTTTTGCTAACCTTGCTAGAAACCACACGGACCTCTCTTTGAACCAGATAGGTCTTTATTTGGGTGGAAGAAGTCATTCTACTGTTCTTTCTTATATTGAAAGATCTAAAAACTCTCCAATGGTTATTAATGAAGTTAACAAGTTCAACAACTCTCTTGCCTTAAAAGATGTCGGTTAATTTTTTGTCTGTTTTGTTTACTCTTTTTTTTAAAAAAACCCATTCTTTTATGACTGTTTTCTTAACTCAACAAACTAGACATGCTTATTATTATTAAATATATAAAGGATAAAAAGTGAAATTCAAAACAAAAGCAAAAGAACTGAAAGAGGCGGTCTCTTCTGTCTCAAGAATTGTAAGCCCCAGACCTAGCACGCCGGCCATGTCCGGTTTATATATTCGAGCAAACAGTGGCTACGTAGAGTTAATTGGTTCTGATCTTGACATTACAATTAAAGCAAAGGTTTCCGTCAGTGTTGATTTAGATGGAGATTGTTTAGTAAATTCAAACAAACTCTCTGAAATTATCAGAAAACTTCCCGAAGGAGAGGTTGTTTTTTCAGACATTGGAAGTGATCTCAAAATAGAAACAGAAACTCTCGATTTCACACTTAGAAAACTGGAAACTAGTAATTATCCCGAGGTTTTTTTAAACAACCATGAAGAAAACGAAAACACACAAGAGGTTCAAGTTTCAGAACTTTTTGACTCCCTTAAAAGTGTCGGGATAGCTTCAACACCAGAAGGAGGAAGACCTATACTTACCGGGGTTTATTTTAACAACCAAGGAGAAAAGACAGAGCTGGCAGCTACCGACAGCTACAGACTCGCAACTCAAGAAATAAGCAACTTCCCAATCAACGACGTAGGTATTGTTTCTTACAGATCTTTAAGTGAAGTTATAAAGCTTTTTGAGAACGAGGATGAAAGCTTAAAAATAAATTCAAACGAAAAAGACATCTACTTTTTTAATGATAAATATTTCGCATCTCTCCGTAAGGTGGAAGGTACGTTTCCTCAGTACGAAAACCTTTTTCCAAAAGAAACTCTTTTTACTGTAGAAATTAATAAAAAAGAAATTCTTGAATCCTTAGATAGAGCTACAGTCGTAGCTGAAGGCTACATCCCCGTAACTTTTGTTTTTGAAGAAGATAACTTGCTTAAAATTACCTCTCTAAACAAAGATGTCGGAGGCGGAAAAGAGGAAATAGGAGTAAAAATTCTAGGAGTTGAAACAGGGGACATAAAAGGTTTCAGAGCTTCTTTTAATCCAAACTTCTTAATACAAGGAATAGAAGTTTTAGAAGGTAACACCGTTTATATGAGGTTTTCAGGAAATGAAAAACCCGTTGTTATACAGGGAGATGTTGAAAATTATAAATACTTATTAATGCCAGTAAGGTCATCTTGAAGAAAACAAAGGGGCCCAAAAAAATAAACATTGAGGAAAACAATTTAGGTATTAACTTTAAAAAATCTGAAGAGATTAAAAACTATTTTGCTAAATCTTCTTACCCCTGGAAAAACGATATTGTAACAGGCCCCTTTGTTGATGACGTTTTTATCATCTATGTAAACTCACAAAGGCTTCAGAATGTAATAGAGCTTGAGTCGTTAAAAATTATCAATAATATTGAAAAAAAGCTAGGTTTTTCAATAAATTCTTTACTCGTTCAATTCCAAAATAACCAGCAATAGTAACGTATTTCTACTAAAATAGGAGTTCAGCAAGGGGCTGTACTTAATTAAATAGAAACGTATCTTAGGAGATCCGTGCCAAAAAAAGATTCAAAAAGCTATGATTCTAAAGACATAAAAGTCTTAGAGGGGCTAGAAGCGGTAAGAAAAAGACCTGCAATGTATATTGGTTCAACGGGACCAAACGGTCTTCACCATCTAATTTGGGAAGTTGTAGACAACTCAGTTGACGAGGCTATGGCCGGACGTTGTAATCAAATTGACGTTATTCTCGAAAAAAATGGATCAGTGACTGTAAAAGACAACGGAAGTGGAATACCGGTTAAACCACATCCAAAAACAAAAAAATCAGCACTTACAACAGTCCTGACAACCCTTCATGCAGGTGGAAAATTTGAATCAGGGGCATACACTGTAAGTGGGGGTCTACACGGTGTGGGCATTTCTGTTGTAAACGCACTTTCTACGATTGTAAAAGTCGAAGTTCAAAGAGATGGCCACATTTGGAATCAGGACTTTGATCTTGGAAAACCAAAAACAAAAATAAAAAAAGGTAAAGCATCAAAAAAAACAGGAACAAAAATAAATTTTTTACCCGATCCAAATATTTTTGATGAAACACAGCTTTTTGAATATAACATTGTTTCCGAAAGACTAAGACAGACTGCTTTTCTTAATAAAGGATTAAAAATAAACCTTACAGACAATAGAGTAAAGCCGGCAACAAAAGAAAACTTTTATTACAAAGGTGGTCTTACTGACTTTGTTGATTATCTAAATGAAGGCTTTGAAGTCCTTCACGAAAAAACAATTTCATTTTCAGACCAAAGCAAGGACTCCGAAATAGAAGTTGCCATGCAGTGGAAAACAGAAGATGATGTTAATATCAAAAGCTTTGCGAACAACATACACACGCTTGAAGGCGGAACCCACGAAGAAGGACTCAGAACCGCAGTAACAAAAGCTATCAACGATTTTGCAAAATCTCGAAACCTTCATTCTGATATTTCATTAACAGGAGACGATATAAGAGAGGGCATTACTGGAGTAGTTTCTGTGAGGGTCAAGGAGCCTCAGTTCGAAGGACAGACTAAAACAAAACTAGGAAATACTGAAATGAAATCAAGAGTTCAAGTTTTAGTTAATCAAGAGTTTCCTAAATGGTTATCAAAGAACACAAAAGAAGGAAGAGCAATTGTAGAAAGATGTGCACTTGCTGCTAAAGCAAGAATGAGTGCAAAAAAAGCAAGAGAGCTAACTAAAAGAAAGAGCATACTCGAAACATCTGGACTTCCGGGTAAGTTGGCAGACTGTTCATCAACAGATCCATCTGAAAGTGAATTGTTTATTGTAGAGGGAGATTCAGCAGCCGGCCCAGCAAAACAGGCCCGAGATTCAAAAACGCAAGCAATACTTCCTATTAGAGGAAAAATAATCAACGTACAAAAAGTTACCGAAAATAGAGCGTTGCAAAATGAAGAAATCAGCTCACTGATTAAAGCTATAGGAACAGGAATAAACACAGAATATAAAGGTGAAGAATCAAGATACGATAAGATCATACTTTTAACAGACGCAGACGTAGACGGTGCACACATTAGAACCTTACTATTAACTTTCTTTTTTAAATTTATGCCTGGGCTTATCAAGGAAGGAAAAGTTTGGATTTCAGAGCCTCCGCTTTATAGGGCAAAGTCATCAGGATCAATAAACTATTTGAAAGACGACGAAGAGCTAGAAGCTTTTAAAAAAGAAAATAAAAATAGAAAATTTGATATAAGCAGATTTAAGGGTCTCGGTGAAATGAACGCTGGAGAGCTTTGGGATACAGCAATGAACCCAGAATCAAGAACACTTATCAAAGTAAGCATTGCTGACGGAAAGGCGGCTGAAGCAAAAGCAGCAAACATGTTTGAAGTTTTAATGGGTAACGACGTGACTAAAAGAAAAACTTTTATAGAAGAAAATGCAAAATATGTCAGGTTCCTGGACGTTTAATATGCCAGCAAAAAAACCAGCAGCAAAAAAACCAGCAGCAAAAAAACCAGCAGCAAAAAAACCAGCAGCAAAAAAACCAGCAGCAAAAAAACCAGCAGCAAAAAAACCAGCAGCAAAAAAAGAAACAATGAATGGAGCAATTGCTGTTGAGGACGAAATTTCAAAATCTTTTCTTGATTATGCAATGTCTGTTATTGTTTCTAGAGCTCTTCCAGATGTAAAAGACGGACTGAAACCCGTACAAAGGAGAATATTATATTCAATGTACGAAACTGGAATTAGACCAACTGGACCCTTTAGAAAGTGTTCAAAGGTAGTTGGGGATGTTATGGGTAACTACCACCCACACGGAAATGATGCCATTTATGGAACGCTTGTTAGACTTGGTCAAAACTTTAGTACAAGATATCCACTGATTGAACCTCAAGGTAACTTTGGTACTCCCGACGACCCACCTGCAGCTATGAGGTATACAGAATCAAGGATGTCATCATTGTCCTCTCAACTTTTAGACGGTATTGACGAAGATACAGTTATTTTTGAACCCAACTATTCAGGGGAAACGAGCGAGCCAAGAGTATTACCGGGGAGGTTCCCAAATCTTCTAATTAATGGAGCAGAGGGTATTGCTGTTGCAATGGCAACAAACATGCCGCCTTACAACCTAAGAGAAATAACCGAGGCTGTGAAGTTCACACTAAAAACAAAAGATCCGAAACCGAGAGATTATTTGAAAATAATTAAAGGGCCAGACTTTCCAACAGGTGGATTAATAGTTGAAACTCCCACAATAAAAGACGCAATTCTAAAAGGTAGAGGGTCTATAAAACTTAGAGCTGTTGCTGACGTCGAAGAATTGGGAAAAGGCAAGTCAGCAATAGTTGTTAAAGAACTTCCTTATCAAGCTTCAACTGACAGGATTATGGAAAAAATAGCTTCATTAGTTCAAGACAAAAAATTAACGGGCGTATCTGACTTAAGAAACGAAAGTAGTGATAGAAACGGTACAAGACTTGTTGTTGAGCTAAAAAGAGATGCAGTACCACAAGTAGTTTTGAATGATTTATTTAAATATACCCAACTTCAAGACACATTTTCTGTGAACTCTGTGGCACTAGTTGAAGGCGTACCAAGTGTGCTATCAGTACCGGAATTAATACAATATTATATTGACCACCAAATTGATGTAATTCAAAGACGATCACAATTTAGACTTGATAAAGCAAAATCTCGATTGCATATTGTAGACGGACTACTACTTGCCCTTAATAAAATTGATCAAATTATAAAAGTTATAAAGTCTTCAAAAGACGTTGAGGCTGCAAGAAAATCATTAATGAGCAAATTTAAACTTTCAGAGATACAAGCAACTCATATTCTTGATATGCCCTTAAGAAGGTTAACCGCATTAGAAAAAGAGAAACTTGAAGAAGAAAAGAAAGAACTAAAGCTAACAATAAAAGATTTAACTGCAATATTAAAGAGTAGGGTAAAGCAAAACGAAATTCTCATAGAGGAACTAGATGCAATAACAGAAAAATTCGGAGACGAAAGAAGATCAAGGCTTGTTCCAGATGTAGGAGAAGTAAAAATTGAAGACCTTATTGAAGACGAAGAAATTATTGTCTCAATCTCATCTGAGGGGTATATAAAGTCTGTACCATCTACGTCATATAAAAAACAAGGAAGAGGTGGAAAAGGAGTAAAAGCTTCATCATCAGAAGAGGATGTAATTGAGCATTTACTTTCAACCTCTGTCCATTCCTATTTATTATTTTTTACAGATAATGGAAAAGTTTATAGAGCTAAAGCACATGAAATTCCAAAAACTAACAGAACAGCAAAAGGGTCATTAATTCACAATGTTTTATCAATGGGCCAGGATGAAAAAGTTCAAGCCATAATTGACACGAGAGATTATGAAACTGAGAAGTTCCTTCTGATTATGACCGAGAAGGGAACAGTTAAAAAATCAAAATTTAAAGATTTTGATTCAAATTACAAGTCTTTACAAGCAATAAAACTTAAAGATGAAGACAGGGTTGTATCTGTCAAGACAACTTCAGGAAAGGAAGACATTATTCTTGTTTCGCAAAAAGGACAAGCAATTAGATTTGACGAGAACAACCTTAAACCCCAAGGAAGAACAGCAATGGGAGTTAGGGGAATTAAGCTCAGAGAGGGCGACAAAGTTGTTGGCGCAGCAACCTCCCGAGAAGAAACGCTTTTATTTATTACTGCAAAAGGATATGGAAAGAGGACTAAGCTTGATGAGTTTAGAAAAGCGGGAAGAGGTGGAATCGGCGTAAAAGCTCTGAAGGTTACTGAAGCCAAAGGAGACTTAGTCGGAGCAAGATCGGTTGATGAAGACACAGAGGTTATGCTTATGAGTACTGGTGGAACAGCAATAAGATGTGCTGTGAAGCAAATAAAACAAATGAGTAGAGTTGCTCAGGGAGTAAAGGTTATGAAACTTTCTAAAGAAGAAGAAATATCAGCATTCATTCCAATTAAAACAGAGTCGTAATGGTAAGAGTTAACAGAGTAAGAAGAATTATAAGAAAAGTAGACCCTTGGACCGTTTTGAAGGTTTCATTTGTTTTTAATTTTATAATTTCTCTGACCATTGTTTTAGGATTTTCAATTTTATGGGTATTACTTGTAAATGCAGGAGTTCCTCAAGGTCTTGAGGAAATTGCTAGAAGATTGGCGCTACTAGATGATAACGCATCTTTAGTTGGAAATGTAGAAGTCCTTTTTTCAAGTGTTTTATTTTTTGCAACAGTTTATCTATTAACCCAAACAGCTATTACTACTCTCGGAGCATTTTTTTACAACCTTATATCCGACCTAGTTGGAGGAATTGAAATTATTGTTTTGGAGGAATCTTATAGTGACCAAAGCCAGAAGCCTCATGAAAAAAATAAAAACAGTGCAAATACCGAGACCGCAGCGATGTCCTTCTCAAAAACAATAGGAAAATTTAGAAAAGTAAAAGATACAGAAGAATCTTTTGCAACTCCTGAGATGCCAAGGCCAGATGTGCCTAGAGACATAGAAGAGGAAACTCTTACTGAAACATTTAAAAACTATCCAAAGGATGATACATAGTCTTTTTTTTAGTGCTATTCTCTTTAGAACAAATAGAGTAAAAAAGCGAAGCTAGTGAAAATCTAGCACTGTCCCGCAACTGTAATTCTTCGGATAAGTCAGGTCGACTTTCTTACTTTTTAGACAACAATCCTCGAGAGAAGGAATGGAGTATCTTACTTTTTCTCGTGGTGAGAAAGGAAAATATGAAAACTAAAATATTGCTTCTTGCCATGTTAATTTCAATGTGTTCAGGGGGGTCTGATGTAGCTGAAGACAAAAATATTGTCTCCTTATCAACAACCCACACTGAAATTATTCAAATGCTTGAAGGAGAAAATCTACTAGTTGGTGTAGATTCGTTCTCAGAAACCGAATTACCAATTGAAAAAATCGATGCCTATACAGTTACAGCAGAGGAACTACTAATACTAGATCCAGATATTGTACTTGTAGCATTTGATTTCAATGGAATAGTAGAAGGACTTGAAAACCTAGATATAGAGTATGCGCTTCTACCGCCAGCACAAACTCTTAATGATGTTTATTCTCAAATTGAAACTGTGGGATCAATAATAAATAAATCAGACCAGGCAAACTCACTTGTTAGTGAGATGAAATCTGACATTGATGTCATTGTAGCAAACTCGATTGGCACACCTTTGTCCGTTTACCACGAAATTGGATACACTTATGGCATCTATTCAGTTAACGAAAATTCTTTTATAGGTGAAATTTACAATCTTCTAGGTGTTGACAATATAGCAAATACAATTGAAGACCCTTATGGTTCTGGCTACCCACTTCTTGAAGAAGAACAGGTTTTAGCTAGTGATCCAGATCTAATAGTCATTGGTCATTCAGATTATTTAAATAAAGATCTTTCAACACGAAAAGGCTGGGAAAACATTAAAGCTGTAGCAAATGACAATGTTTATTTTTTAGATGAAAACCTAGCCAACAACTGGGGAGTCAACACTGTTGATTTAATAAATGTTTTATCAGAAACAACAAAGTCAAACGATGATCCTGGACTGATATATAAAGAAAAATATACTGACAACGATCTAAGCAGTGGCAGCAATACCCAAAACATTATCATCGCAACAATAATTGTGATAATCTTGACAGCGTACATACTTATTTCTAGAAGGAGTAAAAGTAAAGTACAAAGTTAAGGAGATTTTATAAAATGAAGG
>JBJKUD010000038.1:0-20584 GCA_045563315.1 Candidatus Actinomarina sp.
TCATAATTATGTGACTACAAAAAATAAAACTAATACCCCAGATAGACTGGAGTTAATGAAATATAGTCCAAGATTAAGAAAACACACACTTCATCGAGAAAAAAGATAGAAAAAGTAATTTATTACTTTATCCTTAAATAAGATGGAAAATATTGCAAAATTAAATCACTTTGGTGAAGATGTATCAAATTCTGAGCTTGTAAAAAAGTCACAATTAGGGGACAAAAGCGCATTTGAAGAACTTGTTAAAAGGCACCAAGATTTAGTTTTCTCACTTTCCTTTAAATTAACTGGAAATAGAGAGCTTGCAAATGACGTGGCTCAGGAAGCTTTCATTAGAGCCTGGAAAGCAATCGATAAATTTAGAGGAGATTCTACATTTGGGACTTGGATTTACAGAATCACTGTTAATACCGCATGGACTCTTCGAAAAAAAGCTAAAAAACATTATTCATTAAATATTGAAGACACTCAAGAACCAGTCGTAATAGATGAGAAAAAAGATCCGGAGCTGGTTGCAATAAATTCAGATTTGTCAGTAGTTCTTAGAAAAGCATTAAATCAGATACCTCTTGAGCAAAGGATTATTGTTGAGCTTAAAAATATTGAGGGTAGATCGCATAAAGAAATTGCAGATTATCTTGATATCAGTGTTACAGCTGCAAAAGTAAGACTTCATAGAGCTCACCAAAAATTAAGAAATATTTTAGAGGAGATTGAGGCATGAGAGAGCTTTTAGATAATTTAAAAGATAATTTGATATGTAGAAGAAAAAGAAGTCAAATGATGAGAACGTATTTAAGTGGTAAATATTTCCTTTTTGATTCAGACAATCACATCTCATATTGTCCAAAATGCCAAGTCGCAGGCAAGCGTTATAAAGCTTTTCGGGAAGAGCTTGAATCTGAGATAAATAAAGAAGTTGAAGTACCTAATGATTTTGCATCGAAAGTAATTGACTCACTCGATAAAAAAGTAAAAACAACTACTAATAAGGGTACAAAAATAATACTATTATCTTTAATTGGTTTAATATCATTGTTAATTTTAGTTTTTGGATTAAAGCGCTCTTCTAACAAGGTTGATGATATTGATAAAGATTAGGGGTGTAGCTCTAACTGGCAGAGCGCCGGTCTCCAAAACCGGAGGTTGTGAGTTCGAATCTCACCGCCCCTGCTAATGAGGTAATTATGAATGAAATGAATAGAGAAATGAGAAGAATGTCTGAGCGTGAAGAACGCTTAGCAAAAAAAGCCGATAGAAATATTGGTAAATACAACAATGAAAAAATTTCAAGATTTAAAAAAGTAACTAATTATATGGGTGAGGTCAGGACAGAATTAAAGAGAGTAAATTGGCCATCAACCCAGATTTTATCAACTTTTACAATCGTAACAATTGTCACAATAATAACGATGACTCTACTAATATTCGGAATGGATTTTGGATTTAAAAATACATTAATTAGCATGTTATCTCTTGGGGAGTAATTTATGAGTGAAGATACAGTTCTAGAAGAAGTAGAAAATGATGAAGTCGAGCAAGAAGTCGAAGAAGAAATTTCAGTTCATCCTTATGACCTTCCAGGTGAATGGTTTGTTTTAAATGCACAATCAGGTCATGAAAAAAAAGTTCAAACAAATATATTAACTAGAATTAAGAATCTTCATTTAGAAGATAATGTATACGAAGTTGTTATTCCAACTGATGAGGTTGTTGAAATAAGGAATGGTAAGAAGGTAAATATCGAAAAGAAAACATTCCCAGGATATGTTCTTGTAAGAATGGACCTAGATGATACAACTTGGTATGAAATCAGAAACACTCCTTCAGTAATCGGTTTTGTAGGCTCGGGGAAAGTACCTATTTCACTATCAAAGAGAGAAGTTGAAAGAATTTTAGGAACCAATGAAGAAGTAGAACTTAAAAAAGAGAGTCCAAAATTCAAACCGGACTTTGAAGTTGGCGAGACAGTTAGAGTTACTACAGGACCATTTGCTGACTTTAATGGAATAATAGAAGAAATAAATCTAGACCAATCAAAAGTTACAGTTTTAGTTAATATATTTGGAAGAGAGACACCTGTAGAACTTGGGTTTACGGATATAGTAAAGAATTAATATCATTATGGCAAAAGAAGTAAAAGCAAAATTAAAATTACAGATTCCTGGTGGAGGAGCTACCCCAGCACCTCCGGTTGGTTCAGCCTTGGGACAATATGGTGTTAACATTATGGACTTTGTCCAAGCATTCAACAATGACACATCAAGTAGACAAGGCGAAACCGTTCCGGTTGAAATAGTTATATATGAAGATAATTCATTTACGTTTGTAACTAAAACAGCTCCTGCCTCATACTTAATTAAAAAAGCGATAGGTTTAGAATCAGGATCTCCCGAACCACATAAAGAAAAAGTGGCTTCAATTACTAGATCTCAACTTGAGACAATAGCTCAAGCAAAGATGGAAGATCTCAATGCAAACGATTTAGATGCTGCCGTAAAAATTATCGCAGGAACTGCTCGATCAATGGGAGTAACTGTAGAAAATTAAGATTTTGGGAGACTAAAGTCGCATGTACCAAAAGGAGAAATATGACAAATCAAGGTAAAAGATACCAAAATATAAAAAAACAAATTCCTGAAGAAAGACAGGATATTTCTGAAGGGTTAAAAGTATGCAAGGAAACTGCTAGTGCAAAGTTTGATGAGTCAATAGATGTTGTGTTTTCATTAAATATTGATACGAAAGATCCTGAACAAAACATTCGAACAACAGTTTCTCTTCCTCATGGCTCAGGAAAAACTATTAAGATTGCAGTTTTTGCTGGAGGAGAAGAACTTACAGAAGCAGAAAAAGCAGGAGCAGATATAGTAGGTGGCAAAGATCTTGCAACTAAAGTTACATCTGAGGAAAAGCTTGATGTTGATATTGTTATTTCAACTCCTGAAATGATGGCAGAAGTAGGACAATTAGGTAAAATTTTAGGACCTCAAGGATTGATGCCTAATCCCAAAACTGGAACTGTAACTCAAAATGTAGCAAAAGCCGTAGAAGACTTTAAAAAAGGTAAAGTTGAAATTAAAAATGACAAGCTTGGAAATATCCATTTAAGCATTGGAAAAGTTTCTTTTGATGAAGCAAAACTATTAGAAAATTTAAATGAAGTTATTGCTGAAGTAAATAAATCCAAACCTGCTTCCTCAAAAGGAGATTTTATTAAATCCATGCACTTATCATCTACTATGGGCCCATCTGTACAAATAGATATTAATCAGTAATTTATTTCCATTAATCTTCAACTGTATATATAATTTGATAACAATTTAAACCAAAGACCGATAGTGGCTTGCCTTAATATCTATCGCAGGTAAAAAAATGGTCCTTGGTTTGCAAGGATTTTTTTATGGTAAGAAAAGATAAACAACAGAAAGTTAAAGACTTAGAAGAGTTATTTAAAAATGCTAACACTTTGGTTTTAGCAGAGTACAGAGGACTCACTGTAACTCAGCAAACACTTCTTAGAAAAAATTTAAAAAATGTAGGAGCTACATTTAATGTAGTAAAAATGAGTCTTGCAAAAAGAGCAGCAACTAATGCTGGCTTTGAAGATATTTTAGATTATTTTTCTGGCCCAACAGGAGTAACAGTTATTGAATCTGATCCTGTAGAAGCTGCAAAAGTGTTAAAAGAATTTTCGAATGAAAATGATGCATTTATCGTTAAAGGTGGCTTGATGGACAAAAAGCCTTTAACCATCGAACAGTTAAATGTTTTAGCTTCAATAGAATCAAAAGATGTTCTTCTTGCAAAAATAGCAGGAGGATTCAATGCCCCATTAAGCAAACTAGCTTACGCACTTAAAGGGCTTACAAACAAAACCAGTTTTGCATTACAGGCACTGATAGAAAAAAAAGAGTCTGGTGAAGAAATTAGTAAAGAGGAGGAATAATGGCAAAAATGACAACAGAAGAAATATTAGGCATTTTTGAAGAAATGTCTGTCTTAGAACTAAAAGAGTTCTTGGATGCTTTTGAAGAAAAATTTGATGTTACAGCGGCAGCACCAGTTGCAGTTGCTGCAGCACCAGCTGGCGGAGAAGCTTCCGGCGGAGAAGAAGCAAAAGATTCGTTTGACGTTGTTTTGGCAGATGCCGGTGGACAAAAAATACAAGTTATTAAAGAAGTCAGAGGACTAACTAGTCTTGGCTTAAAAGAAGCAAAAGAACTTGTAGATGGAGCTCCATCCGACATTCTCAAAGGTGCTTCGAAAGAAGATGCTGAAAAAGCAAAAGAAGCATTAGAGGGTGCCGGGGCAACTGTAGAACTTAAATAATACTTAAATAAATTTAACTTATTTGTTTACTTAAATATTAAGTACTTATATACTGTATCTTTCGGTAAACAATTACATTTTTGAGGAGGCTTGTTGTCCGCTGTTCAGAATTCTAGACTTTCATTTGCAAAAATTCCTAAAGTTCTAGATATTCCAGATTTATTAATTGTCCAAAAAGATTCCTTCAAATGGTTTATTGAAGAAGGTTTAAAAGAAATATTAGATGAAATATCTCCAATTGAAGATTTTTCAGGAAGATTCTCATTAGAATTTTTAAATCATTTTTTTGAGGAACCATTAAAAACTTTAGAAGAATGTAAAATTACCGATTCAACCTACTCTCAACCACTTTATGTTACTGCTCAGTTTTTAGATCGTGAGACAGGCCAAATAAAGCAACAAACTGTATTCCTTGGAGATTTTCCAATTATGTCAGATACTGGCACGTTTATTATTAACGGAACGGAAAGAGTTATTGTCAGTCAGCTTGTGAGATCACCAGGTGTTTATTTTTCACAAGAAATTGATAAAACATCTGATAAAGAAATTTTCATAGGAAAAATGATACCTGGAAGAGGAGCTTGGCTTGAATTTGATACGGACAAAAGAGATACCGTAGGAGTTAGAGTTGACAGAAAAAGACGACAACACATCACAGCATTTTTGAGAGCACTAGGAGTTATTGAAACTAAAGAAGAGGCAATTGAACTTTTCGGAGACTACCCATCAATTCAAAATACTATTGAAAGAGATCCCGACACCACTCCAGAAGCTGCACTAATTGATCTTTATAGAAAATTAAGACCTGGTGAACCAGCAACCGTAGAATCTGCAAGAAATTTAGTAAAACAAATGTTTTATACGCCAAAAAGATATGACTTAACAAAAGTAGGAAGATACAAGGTTGAGCAAAAACTTGGGAGAGATTACGGAGAAAAAGATGCTGAAACATATTCAACTGAAATTGATGGCATGCTACAAATTGAAGACGTAATAGACACTATAAAATATGTTATTGCCCTGCATGCTGGAGATGAAAATTTTGAAAATAAATTAGGAAGAACTATTCCTGTAAGACTTGATGACATAGATCACTTTGGTAACAGAAGAATAAGGACTGTTGGCGAACTTGTTCAGAATCAGGTAAGAGTTGGACTTAGTCGTTTAGAAAGAGTAGTAAGGGAACGAATGACAACACAAGAACCTGAAGCAATTACTCCACAGTCATTAATAAATATAAGGCCTATACAGGCTTCATTAAAAGAATTTTTTGGCACGAGTCAATTAAGTCAATTTATGGATCAGCCAAATCCAATTGCTGCATTAACTCATAGAAGAAGATTATCTGCACTTGGACCGGGTGGTCTTTCAAGAGAAAGAGCAGGTTTCGAAGTAAGAGATGTTCATCCATCACATTATGGACGAATGTGCCCTATTGAAACACCAGAAGGACCAAATATTGGTTTAATTGGAACTTTAGCAACATACGGAAGAGTTAATCGTTTCGGTTTTATTGAGACTCCATACTGGAAAGTAGAAAATGGAGTAGTAAAAACAAACAAAGCGGTTTACCTTACTGCCTCTCAAGAGGATGAATATACTATCGCACAAGCAAATGCTCCTCTGAATGATGATGGAACATTTCAAAACAAAAGGGTTTTATGTAGACAAAATGGCGGTCAAGTTTCCTTCGTAATGGATAAAGACATTAACTATATGGATGTTAGTCCTAAACAGATTTGTTCAGTGACAACTGCATTAATTCCATTTTTAGAACATGATGATGCCAATAGAGCATTAATGGGATCAAACATGCAGAGACAAGCTGTACCTCTTGTAACTACTGAAGCACCATATGTTGGAACGGGGATGGAAGAAAATGTTGCAAGAGATTCTGGTGAAGCATTGATATCTCCAATTGCAGGAGAAGTGACATCAGTAACTGGTGATGAAATTGTTTTAAAACAAAATGAAACAAACAAAAAATTTACTTTTGAAGTTAAAAAATTTAAAAGATCAAATCAAGCAACTTCTGTAAATCAAAAACCACTTGTGAAAGTTGGATTAAAAGTAAAACCGGGGGACGTATTGGCAGATGGACCAAGCACTCAAGGTGGAGAACTAGCTTTGGGTAAGAATTTATTGGTAGCATACATGCCATGGGATGGTTATAACTTTGAAGATTCAATTGTAATTTCTGAACGCTTAGTCAAAGAAGATGTTTTAACTTCTGTACATATTGCCGAACACGAGATAGAGGCACGAGATACGAAGTTAGGTGAGGAAGAGATAACAAGAGATATTCCAAACGTTGCTGAAGAAGTCTTAATGGACTTAGATGAAATGGGCATTGTTAGAATAGGTGCCGAGGTTACACCTGGTGACTATTTGGTTGGCAAGGTCACACCAAAAGGGGAAACTGAATTAACTCCTGAAGAAAGATTATTAAGAGCAATTTTTGGTGAGAAAGCTAGAGAGGTAAGAGATACTTCTTTAAGAGTTCCTCATGGAGAAAGAGGAAAAGTTATTGATGTGCAAATCCTTAGAAGAGATGACGGAGCAGACTTACCTCCTGGTGTCAATCAAAAAGTGAGAGTTTATGTTGCTATCCAAAGAAAAATTCAAGTAGGTGATAAATTATCCGGAAGACATGGAAACAAAGGTGTTATTTCAAAGATAAATCCCATTGAAGATATGCCTTTTTTGGAAGATGGAACTCCAGTAGATATTTTACTTTCTCCACTAGGAGTACCAAGCAGAATGAATTTGGGACAAATTTTAGAAACTCATTTAGGGTGGGCAGCAGATCAAGGATGGAATGACTTTAAAGGAAAGTCTAAAGCTTCAAATGGTGCAAAACCTGGAACTTTAATTTCAACTCCGGTATTTGATGGTGCTGATGAAGATGAGATACATGAAATTTTAAAAAATGTTAACCCAAATAGGGATGGAAATCTTTTAGTTAACGAAGATGGAAAAGCAACATTGTATGATGGCAGGACTGGTGAAAAGTTTGACTCAAAAATCACAGTAGGTTACACATATATATTAAAATTGATTCACTTAGTTGATGAAAAGATACATGCAAGATCAACTGGTCCATATTCTATGATTACTCAACAACCACTTGGCGGTAAAGCACAATTTGGTGGTCAAAGATTTGGAGAAATGGAAGTATGGGCCCTAGAAGCCTATGGTGCAAGTTACGCGCTTCAGGAACTTTTAACAATAAAATCTGACGATACCGTAGGCAGAGTTAAGGTCTATGAATCTATTGTTAAAGGAGACAATATTCCAGAACCTGGAATACCTGAGTCTTTCAAAGTTCTTCTTAAGGAAATGCAAAGTTTATGTCTTAATGTTGAAATACTATCTGCTGGAGAAGAAATCTCAATGAAAGAAATAAGTGATGAATATGTCAAAACTGCAGAAACACTTGGCATTGATATGACTAGACCAGAAGAAGATGAGGCTGAATTATAATGGAAAAAATATTTGATGAATTAAGCATTAGTCTCGCTACTTCTGATCAAATGAGAAGTTGGTCTTTTGGTGAAGTAAAAAAACCAGAAACAATTAACTACAGAACTCTTAAACCTGAAAAAGAAGGTTTATTTGATGAAAGAATTTTTGGTCCAACGAAAGATTGGGAATGCTCTTGCGGAAGATATAAAAGAATTAGATATAGAGGGATAGTTTGTGAGAGATGTGGTGTAGAAGTAACTAGACGTGAAGTTCGAAGAGAAAGAATGGGACATATTGAACTTGCTGCTCCTGTTACACATATTTGGTATTTCAAAGGAGTACCAAGTAGGCTCGGATATTTCCTTGATATGTCTCCAAAAGAATTAGAAAAAGTCATTTACTTTGCTGCATATTTGGTTGTATCAATTGACGATAAGAAAAGGACTAAAGATTTATCAGAAATTGAAGAAGCTGTTGAAGCAGAAGTAGAAATAGTTGAAGAAGAATTCACTGAGTGGGAAGTTAAAAGGCTTAAACAAATGAAAGTTGAAATAAAAGCTATGGAAAATGCAAAAGTTCCTGAAGCTGAGATTCAATTAAGGACAAAAGAAATTGAAAAAGAAATTAAACAAAAAAAATCAAAATCTGACGCAGAAATAAAAATAATTCAAGAAGCTTTTTCTACATTAAAAACCCTGAAGCCAAAAACTCTTATAGAAAATGACACATTATGGCGAGAAATGATTGACAAGTATGATGAATATTTTACAGGTGGAATGGGAGCTGAAGCAGTAAGAGAATTAGTACAATTAGTCGATCTAAAAGCTGAAATGAAGAAGCTTAAAGGAGATTTAGATTCAAAATCCGCTCAAAGACGACAAAGAGCAATACAAAGAATGAAAGTAATAAAGCCATTTGCTGATGGCAAGAATCCACCCGAAGCAATGATTCTAGAAGTCATTCCTGTGATTCCTCCTGAATTAAGACCAATGGTTCAACTTGATGGTGGAAGATTTGCAACTTCGGATTTAAATGATTTGTATAGAAGACTTATAAATCGTAACAATAGATTAAAAAAGCTTATTGAACTCGGTGCACCAGACATAATTATTAGTAATGAAAAAAGAATGCTCCAAGAGTCTGTTGATGCATTATTTGATAATGGCCGAAGAGGAAGAGCGGTTGCTGGAGCTGGAGGGAGAGGACTTAAGTCACTTTCTGATATGTTAAAAGGTAAACAGGGAAGATTTCGTCAGAACTTACTTGGAAAACGTGTTGATTACTCCGCAAGGTCAGTCATCGTAGTTGGTCCTCATTTAGAACTAAACCAATGTGGATTACCAAAAATGATGGCTCTTGAATTATTCAAACCGTTTGTTATGAAAAGACTTGTTGAATTAGGTTTAGCTCAAAATATCAAATCTGCAAAACGAATGGTTGAAAGATCAAGAGCTCAGGTCTGGGATGTTCTAGCCGAAGTGATTGAAGAACACCCTGTATTATTAAATAGAGCTCCAACTTTGCACAGATTAGGCATTCAAGCCTTTGAGCCAATATTAGTTGAGGGCAAAGCTATTCAAGTTCACCCTCTTGTTTGTGAAGCTTTCAATGCAGATTTTGATGGGGATCAAATGGCTGTGCATGTACCTCTATCAGCTGAAGCTCAGGCTGAAGCAAGAGTACTAATGCTTGCAACAAATAATGTTTTATCTCCTGCAAGTGGAAATCCTATTGTCTCACCAAGTCAGGATATGGTAATAGGTCTTTACTACATAACAGAATGTCATGATGATTTAGAAACTGCTGAGCATGCTTTTGTTGATGCTAACGAAGCACAATTAGCTTATGAAGCAGGACACATAACTTTACAAACTCCGATAAAGGTAAGGGTTGGAGACCTTGCAGGATCGGAAGAAATTTACAATAAAATTAAAAATAGATTTTCTGAGTTATTAACTCACGAATATACACCTGGAGACATACTTACAAATACAACTTTGGGAAGATTGCATTTCAATGCAGTATTACCATCAGATTTCCCATATATAGAAGCTTCCGTAAGAAAACCACAAATGAAAAAAATAATTTCAGAAGTAATTGAAACATATAATAAAGCTGAGCTTCGAGAATTTTTAGACTCTATGAAAAGAGTTGGATTTACTTTTGGTGCAAAAGCTGGGTTATCTGTTGCAATGACCGATGTAAAAACCCCTCCAAGTAAAAATCAAATTCTTGAAAAATATGAAAATGAAGCGGAAAAAGTAGAAAAACTCCATAAAGACGACATAATTACTGAAACTGAGAGAAAGCAAAAAATTATTGAAATATGGAATGAAGCTACAGATCAAGTTCAATATGCGATGAGCGCAGAATTAGAATCTGAAAGATTTAACCCAGTTGACATGATGGTTAAGTCTGGAGCTAGAGGGAATATGATGCAAGTTCGACAACTTGCTGGTATGCGTGGACTTGTTGCTAACCCTAAAGGTGACATTATTGAAAGACCAATTAAAAGTAATTTTAGAGAAGGCATGTCAGTTCTTGAATACTTCATTTCGACTCACGGTGCTAGAAAAGGTCTTGCTGATACTGCATTAAGAACTGCAGACTCTGGTTACTTAACAAGACGATTAGTAGATGTTGCAGCTGGGATAGTTGTTAAAGATAGTGGCGATGAAAATATTGACTGGAAGGGAACTTCTAAAAAAACAATTGATGAAAATGGAAATCCTAGCAAATATCTTCATTCAACATTATTTGGACGAGTACTTAGTGAGGACATTAAGAAAGATAAAAAAACTATAGAATTTGGTGATGGTAGAAAATTATCAAAGGGAACTTACATTGATGCTGAAGCATTAGATGTGATCTCTAAGTCGGGAGTTGAATCAGTAAATGTTCTAACACCATTTAATTCTCTAGATCCTGAGTCTATGGATTCACTGTGTTATGGCTTTAGTCTTGCAACAGGTAAGCCAGTAGAAGATGGTGAAGCTGTTGGTATTATATCTGCTCAATCAATTGGTGAACCAGGAACTCAGCTAACAATGAGGACTTTTCACACTGGTGGAGTTGTTGGTCTAGATATTACCTCAGGACTCCCAAGAATTGTTGAGTTATTTGAAGCGAGGACTCCAAAAGGTAAGTCTGTTTTGTCATTAATTGATGGAAAAGTTAAATCAGTGGATATGACCGAAGAAGGTAACCGTATCGTCACAATACAAAATGAAAAAGAAGAAATCGAACTTCTAGTTTTGAGAAGACAAACACTCCTTGTAAATCAAGGCGACAGGGTTGAAGCTGGACAAGCATTAACTACTGGCCCTAAAGATCCAAAAGAAGTCTTACAAGTTAACGGTATTCGAAAATGCCAAGAGTATCTGGTAGATGAAGTACAAAAAACTTATCGTGATCAAGGAGTTGAAGTTCATGATAAACATGTAGAAATGATTGTAAGGCAAATGTTAAGACGGGTAAGAATTGTTAGACCGAACGATTCCGACTTACTACCAAATGAACTTATAGATGCGACTTTATTTAGAAGTATTAATCAAGGAATAGTTAAAGATGGAAAAACACCAGCTGAAGGCAGGCCTGAACTGATGGGTATCACAAAAGCTAGCTTAGCGACAGATTCATGGTTGTCTGCAGCGTCTTTCCAGGAAACAACAAGGGTATTAACTGAGGCAGCAATGAAGAAAAGTACAGACTCTCTTTCAGGTCTGAAAGAGAATGTAATAATCGGTACACTTATACCGGCTGGAACAGGTTCCACCGCATATCAGAAACTTGTGCCAACTCTTCCAGGCGCTCAGGAAGTATCAGAAATTGGGTTTGCAACTCCATCATCTGCATCAGAAGATTCAGAGGATGATAGTTTACCAAATCCAGCTCAATGGCTAGCTATGTTAGGCGAAGAAGGAGACGAAGATACAGAGTAAAAACTTATGAAGAATTCATTGTTGTAAGTTCAAATCTGTCATATACTTCTTTTTCGGTAATAAAAAATTAACTTTTTTAGATAGGAATTTTTATGCCCACAACTCAACAGTTAGTGAGAAAAGGACGTAAGTCAAAGGTGTCGAAAGAAAAAACACCTGGACTGAAAGGTTCACCTCAGAGGAGGGGTGTTTGTACTCGTGTTTATACAGTTACACCAAAGAAACCAAACTCTGCCCTAAGAAAAGTCTGCAGAGTCAGATTATCTACAGGCACTGAGGTAACAGCCTATATTCCTGGGGAAGGTCACAACTTACAAGAGCACTCCATCGTTTTGGTGAGGGGCGGAAGAGTTAAAGATTTACCTGGTGTTAGATATAAAGTTATTAGAGGAGCATTAGATACATCAGGCGTTACTGATAGAAAACAGGCTCGATCAAGATATGGAAGTAAAAAAGGTTAATTAACATGAGAAGAGGACCATCACTCAAAAGAAAAACTGAAGCAGACCCAATTTTTAACAGTGTCCTAGTTTCTCAATTAACAAATCAAGTTTTATTAGATGGAAAAAAAGATGTTGCTAGAGGTATTGTTTATAAATCCTTAGAACTTGTGGAAAAACAATCAGGAGGAGATCCTTTAAATGTTTTGAAGTCTGCATTTGAAAATGTAAAACCCCAAATTGAAACAAAATCAAGAAGAGTTGGTGGTACAAATTATCAAGTACCTATGGAAGTTCCTCATAGAAGAAGCACGACGCTAGCAATTAGGTGGATTGTTCAAGCTGCAAGAAAAAGGGGAGAAAAAACAATGTCTGACAGGTTGGGAAGAGAATTATTAGATGCAAGCAACAATACAGGAGCTGCTGTTAAGAAGAAGGAAGATGTACACAAAATGGCAGAGTCAAATAGAGCATTTGCCCATTACAGGTGGTAAGAGATATGTCAGATAGAACAGTTGAACTTAAAAATTTAAGAAATATTGGAATCATGGCCCACATTGATGCTGGTAAAACTACCCTAACTGAGAGAATTTTATACTATACAGGAAAAACATACAAAATTGGAGAAGTTCATGATGGTGCAGCAGTTATGGATTGGATGGAACAAGAACAAGAAAGAGGAATTACTATTACATCTGCTGCAACTACATGTAGCTGGAGTGACCATACAATCAATATTATTGATACTCCTGGCCACGTTGATTTCACCGTTGAAGTTGAAAGATCACTCCGTGTCCTTGACGGTGCTGTAGCAGTTTTTGATGGAGTAGCTGGTGTAGAACCTCAGTCTGAAACTGTTTGGAGGCAAGCAGACAAATATAACGTTCCAAGAATATGTTTTATAAATAAGCTAGATCGAACTGGTGCAAATTTTGATGATGACGTTGAATCAATAATTGAAAGACTTGAAGCTAAGCCAGCAGTCCTTCAGATACCGATTGGATCAGAAGCTGATTTTATAGGAGTGATCGATTTGATAGAAATGAAAGCTCATACTTGGACAAAAGATGACGGCTCTGAGTGGGATATAAGTGAAATATCAGATGATAAATTAGAAGAAGCAAAAACTAAAAGAGCAGAACTATTAGACATTGTTGCAGAAGCAGATGATGAAGTCCTAGAAAAATATTTGAGTGATGAAGAGTTATCAGTAGCTGAGATCAAAAAAGCAATTAGAAAAGGAACACTAGCTGGGTTATTTGTTCCCGTATTGGCGGGAAGTGCTTTTAAAAATAAAGGTGTACAACTACTTTTAGATGCTGTTATTGATTATTTACCATCTCCATTAGACATCGAACCTGTTTCTGGATTTAAACCTGGTAAGGAAGATGATGAAATAAATAGAGACCATTCCGACGATGAGCCATTTTCGGCTCTTGCTTTTAAAGTAGTTAGCGATCCTCATGTTGGTAAATTGACTTATTTTAGAGTTTATTCAGGAACATTAAGCAAAGGTGACAAAGTTGTTAATACAACTACTGGAAAAGATGAAAGACTTGGAAGAATCCTTAGGATGCATTCTAATTCAAGAGAAGATATTGATTTTATATCTACCGGAGATATCGTTGCAGGCGTAGGATTGAAAAATGCAAAAACAGGTGATACATTATCTGATTCAAGTAATCCTATTCAATTAGAATCTATGACATTTCCAGAGCCTGTTATTTCTGTTGCAATTGAACCAAAATCAAAAGCTGATGAAGAAAAGCTTTCTGAAGGATTGCAGAAATTAGCAGAAGAAGACCCAACTTTTAGAGTCAATTCAGATGAAGAAACAGGCCAAACTATTATTTCTGGAATGGGAGAACTTCACTTGGACATCTTAGTTGACCGATTAAAACGAGAATTTAAAGTTGAAGCAAATATTGGTAAACCACAAGTTGCATACAGAGAAGCATTGAAAAAAAAGACTGATATTGAAGCAAAATATATTAGACAGAGTGGTGGAAGAGGTCAATACGGACACGTGATAATGGAGCTTGAACCAATTGAGGACGGATATGAATTTGTTGATTTGATAAAAAGTGGAAGGATTCCTAGAGAATATATTCCTTCTGTCAATGCTGGAATTGAGGCTGCAATGGAATCCGGAGTTTTAGCAGGTTATCCATTAGTAAACATGAGAGCAACATTGAAAGATGGAACATATCATGATGTTGATTCCTCAGAAATGGCATTTAAAATTGCTGGGTCAATGGCATTAAAAGACGGAGCAAAAAAAGCTGGAGTAAAACTACTGGAGCCTATTATGACTGTAGAGGTAGTAACACCCGAAGATTTTATGGGAGATGTTGTCGGAGATCTTTCCTCAAGAAGAGGAAAGATAGCTGAAATGGGACAAAGAGGATCGGCAAAAGTTGTCAGTGCTAAAGTCCCTTTATCAGAAATGTTTGGATACGCAACAGATTTGCGTTCAAGAACTCAAGGCCGTGCAACATTCACGATGCAGTTTGATAGTTATGAAGACGTCCCAGACGCTATAACTAAAGAAATAACTGCAAGTGTTCGTGGAGTAGAGGTTGAAGTTTAGGCTTTTTAAAAGCTTGAACTTTTAGAAAAGGAGAAAATATGTCAAAAGAAAAATTTGACCGAAGCAAGCCTCATGTGAATATTGGGACAATGGGCCACATTGACCATGGGAAAACAACACTGACGGCCGCAATAACTAAAGTTTTGGCTGATGCTGGTGCAGGTGAGGCAACTGCTTTCGATGAAATAGATAAAGCACCAGAAGAAAAAGAAAGAGGAATAACAATTCAGATAGCACACGTTGAGTACGAGACAGAAAACCGTCACTATGCTCACGTTGATATGCCTGGACACGCTGACTATGTAAAAAATATGATTACTGGTGCTGCTCAGGTAGATGGTGCAATTCTTGTTGTTTCTGCAGCTGATGGACCTATGCCGCAAACAAGAGAGCATGTTCTTCTTGCACGACAAGTTGGTGTACCAGCAATAGCAGTATTTCTTAATAAAGTTGATCAGGTTGATGACGATGAACTACTTGATCTTGTTGAAATGGAAGTTAGAGAACTTTTAAATGAGTATGATTTCCCTGGGGATGATGTACCTGTAGTTAAGGGATCGGCACTTGCAGCACTAGAAGGAAAAGAAGACGGTGTTAGCGCGGTTCTTGATTTGATGGAGCAAGTTGACTCTTATATTGAAGAACCAGTAAGAGTAGTTGACAAGCCTTTCCTTATGCCAGTTGAGGATGTATTTTCTATTACTGGTCGAGGAACTGTTGTTACAGGAAGAATCGAGCAAGGCATAGTGAACGTCAATGATGAGGTAGAAATTGTTGGTATTCGAGAAACAACCAAATCAGTTTGTACAGGTGTTGAGATGTTCAGAAAACTCTTAGACGAGGGTAGAGCTGGTGATAACGTTGGCTTACTATTAAGAGGTATAGACAAGGAAGATGTAGAAAGAGGACAGGTTATTGCTGTACCAGGATCTATTACACCTCATACAAAATTTGAGGCTGAGGTATATGTTCTTACAAAAGAAGAGGGCGGAAGACACAATCCTTTCTTTAAAGGATATAGACCACAGTTTTATTTCAGGACCACTGATGTTACTGGTGAGGTAACTTTAGGTGATGGTACTGAAATGGTCATGCCTGGAGACAATGTCGCAATATCAGTTGAACTCATATCTCCAATTGCAATGGAAGAGGGCGTTAAATTTGCAATTAGAGAAGGTGGAAGGACTGTTGGAGCAGGACAGGTGACAAAAGTTATAGAGTAAATAAAACTTAACCGGGAGTAGAATTCTACTCCCGGTTTTTTTTGAGGAAAAAATGGCAAAAGAACAACAACAAATAAGAATAAAATTAAAAGCTTATGACAACTATGTTGTTGATGAGTCTGCACGAAAAATTGCAGAAACTGTCTTAAAAACTCAAGCTAAAGTTAAAGGACCAATTCCATTACCAACTCAGATACATCGTTATTGTGTAATAAGATCTCCTCATGTTGATAAAAAATCTAGAGAACATTTTGAAATGAGAATACACAAAAGACTCATTGATATAGTTGAGCCTACTCCAAAGACAGTTGATTCTCTTATGAGGTTAGATTTACCTGCAGGTGTTGAAGTAGAGATTAAGTTATGAAATCAATCATCGCAAAAAAAATAGGAATGACTCAATTATTTGATGAGAATTCAATTGCCTTAGGAGTTACTGTTCTTGATGTTTCTGGATGTCGCGTTGTGCAAATAAAGTCCGATGAAAATGATGGTTACAGTGCAGCACAATTAACAATTGGTTCAGCTAAAAAAGTTGTTAAACCTTTACAAGAACATTATAAAAAATATAATGTTGAACCCGGAGAAGGTTTGTACGAGGTTCCTATTCACGAAGAGAGCAATTTTGAGTCAGGTAAAAAAATTAATGTAAGTGATTTTTTTGAGGTAGGAGATAAAGTTGATATAACTGGATTTTCCAAGGGAAAAGGATATTCAGGAGTAATGAAAAGACATAATTTTTCTGGACAAAAAGCAAGTCATGGGGTTCACAAAGTTCATAGAGCTGGAGGTTCTATTGGAAATGCATCATATCCTGGTCATGTATTCAAAGGCACAAAAATGTCAGGAAGAATGGGAAATCAAAAAACAACTATTCAATCCTTAACTATTGTTGAAATAAATAAAGAAAAAAATTATTTACTTGTAAACGGATCTGTACCTGGAAGTAAAGGAAATGTAGTACAGGTATCATCTGCAATAAAGGTAACTTCATGAGTATAAAGTTAAAAACATTTTCATTAAAAGATAAAAAAGCATCAGACAAACAATACGACTTCACTTTGGAAGAAAATATAAATATGGGACTTTTACATCAAGTAACAAAAGGCAATAGAACAAACGCAAGAAATAACACGGCATCAGTCAAAACTAGGTCACAGGTATCTGGAACAGGAGCAAAGCCTTGGGTACAAAAAGGAACAGGTAGAGCTAGACATGGTTCCTTACGTTCTCCAATATTTGTTGGAGGAGGGATAGCGCATGGCCCAGGAGGAAGAGTTTATAAAGATAGAACACCAAAAAAAATGAAACAAAAATCTTTAAAAATGTCACTTTCAAACAGAATTTTAGAAGATTCAGTTTTTGTTATTGACGGTTCAGGTATTGATAAGCCTTCCACAAAAGCAGCATCAGAAGCCCTTCAAGAATTATCTATATCTAAATCATTTGTTTTTGTATATGCAGAAGAGGATGATTTTTTAATTAAATCATTTCGAAACTTAAAAAAAGCTAAAGTGACATCAGTTAAAAAACTTTCAACATTTGATGTTATTTCAAATGAAACAGTGGTCTTTAGTGAGAATGCAATAAATAGTATATTGGATAAAAAATGAAGTATTTAGAAGATGTATTAATTCAACCATTAATATCTGAAAAGTCTTACGATCGAATTGCAGATTCGAATTCTTACACTTTTTTTGTCCACACAAGTTCTACTAAGCCCGAAATAAAAAAAGCAGTTCAAGAAATATTTGACGTTGATGTACTTTCTGTAAACACAATGTATAAAAAGGGAAAAAAGAAAAGATTTGGATATGTTTTAGGTCAGCAGAGTACAAGAAAAGTTGCAATTGTTACTCTTCAAGAGGGTCAAACAATAGAGGCTTTTGGGGTATAAATATGGGATCAAAGAAAATTAGACCAATTACTCCCGGAATGAGAGGACACGTAACAGGTGATTTTAGTGAAATTACCAAATCTAAGCCTGAAAAAAATCTTTTACAATCAAAAAAATCTTCTGGTGGAAGGAATAACAAGGGAAGGATTACCTCTAGACATCGAGGTGGTGGCCACAAACAAAAATATAGAGTTGTAGATTTTAAAAGAATAAAAGATGGTATTCCAGCTAAAGTTGCTGGAATTGAGTATGATCCGAATAGAAATTCGAGAATTGCTCTCCTACATTATGTTGATGGCGAGAAAAGTTACATAATTGCTCCTGATGGCGTATACGAGGGAAGCATGGTTGAATCTGGTCCTAAAGCGGAAATAAAAGATGGAAACTGTTTACCTTTAAGAAATATTCCGGCAGGAACATTTGTTCATGCAGTTGAATTAAGGCCAGGTGGTGGTGCAAAAATGGGAAGATCCGCTGGATCATCCGTTCAATTGATGAGTAAAGAATCAGGATTAGCCTTACTTAGACTGCCTTCAGGCGAAATGCGAACGGTATCTATGGACTGTAGGGCAACTATTGGAAGTGTAGGAAATGCTGAAGCCGAGTTAACAAAACTAGGAAAAGCTGGTAGAAAAAGATGGAAAGGTGTAAGACCACAAACAAGAGGTGTTGCAATGAACCCTGTTGATCACCCACTTGGAGGTGGCGAAGGAAAATCATCTGGTGGTAGAACTCCTGTAAGTCCTTGGGGAAAACCAGAGGCAAAGACAAGAAAAAAGAAAAAATATAGCAATAAATCGATTATTCGAGGTCGATCACAAAAAGGTAGAAACTGATAATGACAAGAAGCTTAAGGAAAGGACCATTTGTAGATAACCATCTTTTGGTAAAAGTAGAAGATGCACAAAACTCTGGTAATAAAAGTGTTATCAAAACATGGAGCAGAAGATCAACTGTAGTCCCAGAAATGGTTGGTCTCACAATTGCTGTACATAATGGAAAACAACATATACCTGTCTTTATAACTGAAGCAATGGTTGGACATAAATTAGGAGAGTTCGCTCCAACAAGAACTTTTAGAGGACACCCAGGACAAAGCTAATGGAAAACGAAACAATAACAGCAAAAAGTAAATATATTAGACAGTCTCCTTACAAATTAAGACTTGTATTGAATTTGATTAGAGGATTACCAGTTTCTGAAGCTCTAGATATTTTAAAGTTCACAAAGAGAAAAGCATCTGATGAAATAACAAAAGTTATTGAAAGTGCCATGGCAAATGCAGAAAACAACTTTGGATTAAATTCAAATGATTTATATATTTCAAAAGCAATAGCTGATGAAGGTCCTACTCTTAAGAGATTTAGGCCAAGAGCCAGGGGAAGAGCCGGAAGAATAAATAAAAGAACTTCTCACTTATTAATTGAACTAGCGAGTACAGGAGAGTAGTTATGGGTCAAAAAACACATCCTTATGCTTTTCGAATTGGAATAGTAAATGATTGGAAATCTAGATGGTTCAGTGATAAAGATTACACAAAGCTTGTTAACCAGGATTACAGAATAAGAGAGTTTCTATCTTCTCAATTAATTAAAGGAGCAGTATCAAGAATTGATATTGAAAGAACAAGAGACAAAGTACAAGTTGATATACATACGGCTAGACCAGGTGTTGTAATTGGTAGAAAAGGGGCCGAAGCCGATAGATTAAGAAAAGGACTTGAGGAGCTTTCTAGCCAACCTGTCAAACTCAATATTATTGAAGTAAGAGAGCCGGAATTAGATGCTCAGCTGTTAGCTAGAGCGGTTGCTGACCAGCTTGAAAGCAGAGTAGCATTTAGAAGAGCTATGAAAAGAGCAGTTACAGGCGCTTTAAAAGCTGGAGCTGAAGGTGTAAGAGTTGAGTGTTCTGGAAGATTAGGTGGAGCTGAAATGGGGAGAAGAGAGTGGTACAGAGAAGGAAGAGTCCCATTGCATACTTTACGAGCTGATATTGATTTTGGAAGAGCAGCAGCTCAAACTACTGTTGGATCAATAGGAGTAAAAGTTTGGGTCTACAAAGGAGATGTAGTTGCTTCAAATAAACTTCGACAAGACAAAATAGCAGCAGAAGCTAATTTAGCCAGTGGAGGTCCTACAGCAGGAAGAGTCAAATCAGTTAAATCAAGGGTAGAAGCTGCTGTCGGGGAGAAAAAGAAATCAAAAATTTTAGAAGCAGGTGGTGGAAAAAAGACCAACGAAGCTTCTTCAAAGATTGTTGAAGCTGGTGGAGGTAATAAAATTAGACCTAACGAGGCTACACAACAGTTTGAACAAGAAAAATCAATCTTGGAAGAAGAATAATTATGTTAATGCCAAAAAAAACAAAACATAGAAAATCACACAGAGGGAGAAGAAGAGGTTTATCAAAGGGAGGCAATGAGGTAACTTTTGGAGATTTCGGCTTACAGGCTGTCGAAACATCTTATATTACAGGACGTCAAATAGAGGCAGCGAGAATTACAATAACAAGGACCATGAAGAGAGGCGGAAAAGTCTGGATAAATATTTTTCCTCATAAGCCAGTTACACAAAAACCGGCTGAGGTAAGAATGGGTTCAGGAAAAGGTAATGTTGAGTATTATGTTGCAGTTGTAAAACCTGGAAAAATAATATTTGAAGTGTCTGGTGTGTCTGAAGATATTGCAAAAGAAG
>JBJKUD010000039.1:0-18511 GCA_045563315.1 Candidatus Actinomarina sp.
CCTGTACGAATTGAAGAAATAATTCCTTCTTGCCAGTTTTCATTAATAATGACTGTGCTGTTGTAAAAATCTATTTTATCTGTCAATGTTTCGTTTTCATGTCCTAAAACAACAATCGTATCATCTAAATTTTTTGTAACTTCATCTACTACGGTTTGTAAAATTGTTTTACCTTTATATTCAGCTAGCTGTTTTGGAAATCCCATTCTTGATGAATCTCCAGCAGCTAAAATGATTGCAGAATTCATTTAAATCACTTGCGAAAAAAGTGAGCTTCCAAAACCTGAAACAACAACAAGTAGGAATGCTTCAATATTTCTTAGTAAATAGGTCTGTTTAAGGCCAGAGCCAAGACAGACTAAAGCGAAAATAGCTGTGCTAATAATTAAAAATATTTGTAAGGGAATTGAATTTGTGAAAAAGATGATTCCATTTAAAAATACAGGTAAGTTTGAAAACCCATAAATAATTCCAACCTGCTTTATGTCTGTTTCTTTTCTAAAAAATCTTGTAAGAAGTAAATAAACTATTCCAACTCCGATAAAACCAGACGTGAAGCTTGATATTAGGTAGCTTGTCAAAAGACTAAATATCTGTTGCGAATTAAATATATTTTCAAATTCAGTGATTAAATAATTAAGCTCATTAATTGTTTCAATTGGAAGGGTTCCAACAATTAAACTAAGGTTTTCCTCAAGATAAGATAAAGAATTTCTTAGGAAACTCATTACAGCAATACCGCTTAATAAAAATCCTAAAATATATATTGTGATTGCAATCTTAAAGTTAGAAAGCTCTGAGGCTAATTCATTATAAATATTCTTATCTAACCTTAGAATTTTTAAAATTACTTTTCTATTTATTCTCATATACTTATCTTTTTCTTAGAATCTAATGTATGACTATAACAAAAATAGCAGCTTACTTGATAAGTATATCGATGCTATCTGTAATATTTTGGGCTCAAACTCAAGTATCTTTATTTGACTCAATAATACCAAGCTTACCTTGGGGGATTGTTTCGCTTGTTGATTTATATGCGGGTTTTATCTTTATAGGAATATGGATTGTTTTTAAAGAGAATATTTTTAATTCAATAGTTTGGATATTTTTTCTAGCAATTTTGGGTAATTTAACAACTGCTATTTATATAATTTACAGCTTAAAAGATTCAAATGGTGATATTAACAAGTTCTTTATGGGTAAAAATATTTAATCTTTTCTTAAGTTATCGAGCAAAATTAAGGATACATCTCTAACCCTAACGTTTTCACCCTGCCCAAGCTCTTTCATTCCATCATCCATCATTATGTAACAAAATGGACATGCAACAGCAACTTCATTGGCACCTGTTTCAATTGCTTCTTCAACTCTTTCAATATTTACTTTTTTTCCAGTCGCTTCTTCCATCCACATTCGCCCACCACCGGCACCGCAACAAAAACTGTTTGTTCCTTGTCTTTTCATTTCTCTAATTTCAATACCACCTATTGACCCTACTATTTCTCTTGGTGCTGTGTAGATATCATTATGCCTTCCAAGATAACAAGAGTCATGATAAGTAATCACATGTGGTTCTTCACTCGTGCCTACTTCAATTTTTCCAGACTGAACAAGTTCAGTTAAAAGTTGACTGTGATGAATAACTTCAAAATTTCCTCCCAATTGAGGATACTCATTTCCAATTGTATTAAAACAATGCGGGCATTGGGTTATGACTTTTTTAACATCCAAATTGTTCATGGTTTCAATATTTTGAATGGCTAGTTGTTGAAAGACAAATTCATTTCCTGTTCTTCTTGCTGAATCACCTGTGCAAACCTCTTTAGTTCCAAGAACAGCGTAAGACACGTTTGCTCGTTTAAGCAAAGTTGCAACTGCTTTGGTGACTGGTACATTTCTATCATCAAAAGCACCTGCACAACCGATCCAGTACAAATATTCAACTTGCTCTTTATTGCTCTCTTCTAAAAGAGGTACTTCGAATTCTAAATCTTCTGACCACTTCATTCTGTCTTCTTGAGAAGCACCCCAAGGGTTTGAAGAGTTTTCCATTGCTACATAGGCTTTACCTAGTTCTGACGGAAAATCTGATGCCATAAGCGCTAAGTATCTTCTCATGTCTAATATTTTGTCTAAAATCTCAATATTTACAGGACAAATTTCATCACAAGCTTTACAAGATGTACACGCCCAAAGCTCTTCTGGAGTAATACGATCAAATACACTTGATGACTTTACTTTTAAATCTATAGGTGTTGAAACCGTTGCTGGAACAGCTGGATTTCCACTTTCAGACATTACTTGCCCAACTTTTAAAATTATTTCTCGAGGATCTAAAGGCTTACCTGTAAGATTTGCCGGACAAACAGAGGTACATCTTCCACAAACAGTACAAGCATCGAGATCAAGAAGTTGTTTCCATGTAAAGTTTTCAATTAACTCAGCACCAACTGTCTCAATATCTTCCGCCTCCATCAAGTTTCCAATGTCTCTCATTGCCCCTTTTGGTCTATCTTTGGGACTTAAAAACATATTTGATGGGGAAGTAACAATATGTCTTAATTTTGATTGTGGTAAAACAAGTAAAAATAGAAAAAAGCTCACTGTATGCAGTATCCATGAAATCCTATGGAATAAAATCCCATTATCAAATGGAAGTAAGGTTGCTATGAAGTAACCAACAAAACTCCATTTTTCATAGTTTGGAAAGCCTTCTACAAGAATTCTCCCAGCTTCTGTTGTGAGACCTGAAATGCCCATGAAAGCCAAGAGTGATAATGTAAGATAGTCATCCATCTTAGTTTTAGTTTTGATCCTATCTTCCGTTCCAAATATACGTCTGTAAAATGCCCATCCAAGACCACCTAGATAAAGAAGAGATGCAAGTTCAAGAGAAAAAGAATAAACAATGTACGTTGTACCTTGTAGAAATTTTAATGATGGGGGCATCAAGTGGTGGATTTCAAGGGTTATAGTCCCTGCAAATAAGCCCAAGAATCCAAGGTAGATCATCGAATGCATTATTCCAGCAGCTTTGAATCTAAGAGTTGTCCTCATTAATATTCCATCAAAGAAACTCAAGATTCTTTTCGATAATTTAACTTTCCTTTTTTCCTCTGTGCCTCTTGACCAGTTTTTAGCTCGTAAGGAAAATAAGTAACCACATATAAATACTGAGGCGGCACTGAGAATATAAAATATGTATTGAATTGATTTAGGTATATTTTCAAATACCCTTCTTCCCCCAATAATTTCACCTTCTGGAAAGATATAACTTGCTATCCATAAAAATATTACTGACAATGCAGCACCAGCAGAAAATAACAATACGTAATCATTAATTTGTTTTGTTGGTTTTTGCTTGTTCATTTTTCCATTTCTTGAGATATTTCTATTGATCTCTTTACTGCAGATTCAATAGCTTCATGAATAATTTTACCAAATGAATTATTATCAAGCGAATCTATACCAGCTTCTGTAGTGCCTTTTGGAGATTTTATATTTTCTACTATTTCATTGAAGCTATTTTCACCAGTTAATTGAGATAATGAGGATACTAATTCATTTACTATCTTTTTAGCATCACTTTCATCCATCCCAAGATTTACCGCTGAGTCAACAATTTTTGCTGAAAGTTCAAAGTACCATGCAGGACCACTCCCATATATTGCAGTAATAATATGAAAAAGGCCTTCATCATATTCCTGAGTAGATCCTAAAGTATTTAGTGTTTCGACAAAATTAAGATAATCTTCTTTGTAGTTTCTTGTAAATGGTATAAATCCTGAATTTTTACTTATTGCAAGATTTGGCATTAACCTAATAATCTTATTTTCAAAATGTGATTCAAGTGTTTGTATAGACACTCCGGCGAGTGAAGAACAAATTAATACGTTTGAATTTATTCTTGTTTTGTTATTAGAAACAAAGTCAATTAAATCGTTAGGTTTTATACACAACAAAACTATTCCATCATCAATATTGTCAATATTGGAATAAACATTTTCCCAACCGTTTTTTGATAATGAATCTCTTACTTCTTTATTGTTTTCGTAAAGATTTAAATTTATATCTGACTTAATTATTTCAAAACCATTTAGAAAAGATCTTCCGAGATTTCCAAGTCCAACAATATGAAGATTAAACTGTTTCATCTAATAATAATATCAAGGGTAAGTGTTATCTTAAATCACTGAACATAGAGATTTTTTTCAAATAGTTTGCATAAATCTATAACTTTACTATATTTATATTAAATCTAAGTAAAATTACTTAGATTATATAAATAAATTAGGTAAGATTGAAAGGAATTGAATGAGTTCTACATTAACCGCCTCAACAGTTAAGCCTGGTGTTAGGCGTTCCAAAAAATATACTTCAGGAAGAGTATGTGATTTTGAGACATGTGAAACAGTTATAAGTATGTATAACAAAAAAAAATATTGCTTTTTGCACGCTCCGATCTCCTACCCAAGAGTAAGGGGTCATCTTCCAAGAGAACAAGAACCACAAATATAACTTAGAAAGGATTAGTAACAATGGGTAAGGCCGTAGGAATTGACTTAGGAACTACAAATAGCGTAGTTGCAGTACTAGAAGGTGGGGAACCAACTGTAATTGCAAATGCAGAAGGAAATAGAACAACTCCTTCAATTGTTGCATTTAAAGCTGATGACGTTCTTGTTGGAGAACTAGCAAAAAGACAAGCAATAACAAATCCCGACAACACGGTTAGATCCATTAAAAGAGACATCGGTACTAATTGGAAAGAAAATTTTGAAGGGAAAGATTACACCCCACAAGAAATCTCAGCTCGGATATTACAAAAATTAAAGAGAGATGCTGAAGCCTATTTAGGCGATGATGTAACAGAAGCTGTTATTACAGTTCCTGCATATTTTAATGATGCAGAAAGACAAGCAACAAAAGAGGCTGGACAAATTGCTGGTTTAGAAGTTTTAAGAATTATTAATGAGCCAACAGCTGCCTCTTTGGCATATGGTTTAGAAAATAATGAGGATCAAAAAATTCTTGTATTTGATCTTGGTGGAGGTACGTTTGATGTCTCCATACTAGAAATTTCTGAAGGCGTATTCGAAGTTAAATCAACTTCAGGAGATTCAAAATTAGGCGGAGATGATTGGGACCAACGAATTATGGATTGGTTAATTGAAAAATTTAAATCATCAACAGGTATTGATTTATCAACAGACAAAATGGCAATCCAAAGAGTTCAAGAAGGTGCTGAAAAAGCTAAAATTGAGCTTTCTTCAACAAGCGAAACTGAAATTAACTTACCATTCATAACAGCTAATGATGCAGGTCCTCAACATTTGCTTGAAAAGCTTAACCGATCTGAATTTGAAAAAATTACAGCTGATTTAGTTGATAGGACCAGAGAACCTGTTGAAAGTGCCTTAAAAGATGCCGGAATGAAATATTCTGATATTGACCATATTATCTTAGTTGGTGGATCAACTCGTATGCCATCAGTGCAAGAATTAGTAAAGTCTTTAACAGGTAAAGATCCTCACAAAGGTGTCAATCCCGATGAGGTTGTTGCTTCAGGAGCGGCTATTCAAGCAGGTGTACTAAAAGGTGATGTCAAAGATGTACTTTTATTAGACGTCACTCCTCTTACATTGGGTGTTGAGACTAAGGGTGGAATTATGACAAAAATGATTGAAAGAAATACAACCATCCCAACAAAAAGATCTGAGGTATTTAGTACTGCAGAAAATAATCAAACCCAAGTAGAAATTCATATTCTTCAAGGAGAAAGAGAAGTCGCATCTGGGAACAAATCGCTTGGTAGATTTACACTAACTGATATTCCAGCTGCAATGGCAGGTACACCTCAAATAGAGGTTACTTTTGATATTGATGCAAACGGAATAGTAAATGTAAATGCTAAAGATCTTGGTACAGGCAAGGAACAAGCTATAACCATCACTGGTGGTACTGCATTAGAAGATGATGAAATTGACAGAATGATAAAAGATGCTGAGCAGCATGCAAACGAAGATGCTAAAAGGAAAGAACTTGTTGAAACAAGAAACATGGCAGAAGGTATGGTTACTTCAACAGAAAAAATGCTTGAAGAAAATAAAGATAAAGCAACTGATGAAGAAGCTGGAACTATAACTGAAGCAAGTGATAAATTAAAAAAGCTTCTTGAGAATGAAGATATCCCGATAAATGATCTCAAGTTAGCAATAGAAGATCTAACTAAAGCAAGTCAATCATTTGCAGAAAAACTTTACGCAGACGCACAAAATGACACACCAAACCCATCTTCAGATGAGTCAGACGATGTGGTCGAAGGTGAAGTTATAGAGGATGAGTAAAGAACAAACTTCTGAAGAAGAATTAGACAATGATTCTTCAGAAAAAATAATTGAGAATGAAAAAATAGACGAAGAAGATAAAATTCCTCTTTCTGAACATGAAAAAATAAAAGATGAATATCTGAGACTCGCTGCAGATTTTGAAAATTATAAAAAAAGGTCTGAAAAAGAAAAAGAAAGTATTGGAACTGCTTCAATGGCCTATTTTGTTGAATCTCTTTTCCCTCTAGTTGATAACTTTGAAATGGCTTTATCGCAAGATGAAGTAAGTAAAGAAATTGAAACATTTAGTGGTCTACTTACATCTGTATTAGAAAGTTTACAAGTTCAAGAAGTTGGATCAGTTGGAGATGATTTTGATCCAAAAATTCACGAAGCAGTAGAACATGCTGGCGAGGGTGACACTCAAAAAGTTCAAGCTGTATTAAGAAAAGGATATCTATTTCAAGGTAATTTAATTCGCCCTGCAATGGTAAAAGTTATAAGTGAGTAGAGACTGGCTGGATAAAAATTTTTACGCGACCCTGGGGGTTCCACAAAATGCAAGTATAGAAGAAATTAAAAAGGCATATAAAAAACTTGCCCGTGAAAATCATCCCGATTTAAATCCAGGAGATATAGAAGCTGAAAAAAGATTTAAAGAAGTTTCAGAAGCTCATTCAGTGATTGGAGATGAAAGAAAAAAACAAGAATATGATCAAATTAGAGCAATGGGTGCGTCTGGATTTGGTGGCTTTTCAAGCCAGGGTTTTACTGTCGATGATTTCGGAGACATATTTGAAAACTTAGGAGATATTTTTGGATTTGGTGGGAGAAGAAAAGGACAAACCTACCAAACAAATATAAATATTTCATTTTTAGAAGCTGCTTCTGGGATTGAGGTTGTCCTCCCGCTAGAGGAATCTATCAAAGTTAAAGTACCAGCTGGAGTAGACAACGGTAGTGTAATAAGACTTAGAGGTAGAGGTGGTCCTGGTGCTGCAGGTGCACCTGATGGAGATTTATTAGTACAAGTTTCTGTTGAGCCACATAAATTTTTTAAAAGAAGTAATATGGATTTAATTCTTGAAGTGCCTTTATTATTCACCGAGGCGGCTTTAGGAGCAAGCATAAAAATTCCAACACTTACAAAATCTGTTACTTTAAAAATTCCTTCAGGCACTCCCAGTGGAAAAACATTTAAAATTAGAGGAGAGGGAATTACACCTCAAGGAAGAAGGTCTGGCGATCTATATGTGAAAGTGTTCATCATGCCTCCAACAAATTTATCAAGATCAGCTAAAAAACATCTAGAAAAATTTCGAGACCAGTTTGAATCAGGAGACTCACCAAGAAAGTATCTAGATGAGTAACGAAGAATCAAATGCAATTTATTTTATTTCAGTAGCCTCATCTTTATCTGGAATTCATCAGCAAACTATTAGAACATACGAAAATAAAGGTCTTATTAAACCATATAGAACTGGTGGAGGGACTAGACGTTACTCTCAAAATGATATTGATAAACTTATACAAATTCAAGATTTATCACAGAGAGGTATAAATCTAGATGGAATAAAAATTATTTATGAAATGAAAGACACAATAGATAATCTCAAAAAAAAAGTATTGTCACTTGAAAATGAGATATCCAACGAAAGAGTAGAGTCTAAAAATAAAGAAAAAGAAATTCACCAAAGTTATAAAAATGAGATAGTTAAAAAGTCAGATAAATCGATTAGAAAGTAACTAAAAACATTAGATACTGTGTTTTTGAATAAAAGATTCTATTTTATTCTCTAAAATAGGAAGAGTAATTCCCCCATCGCACAAAACTTCATCATGAAAATATCTAATATCAAACTTGTCACCTAATTGATTTTCAGCTTTGCTTCGAAGCTCTTCAATTTTTAATTGGCCCATTTTGTAAGAACAAGCTTGACCTGGCCATGCAATGTACCTGTCAGTTTCAATGTTTGAATTAATCTCCTCTATTGGGGAATTTGCCCTAAAAAAGTTAATTGCTTTTTCACGTGACCACCCCATACCATGCATCCCAGTATCAAGAACTAAACGACATGCCCTCCATGCATCATTTCCAAGTCTTCCAAGTTGTTGTACATCATTCGAATAAAGGCCCATTTCATTAGCTAATTGTTCTGAATATAGTCCCCAACCTTCTACGAACGCTGTAGACGCTACATATTTTTGAAAATTTGGTACATCTTTTAATTCAACTGCAATAGTTCTATCAAGATGATGACCTGGAATAGCTTCATGAAAAGCTACTGATTCTGCCTCGAATATACTTTTGGACTCAGCTTTATAAGTATTAAGAAAATATGTTCCATCTCTTGATCCATCAGGAAGTGGTGGATAGTAATATGCTGGAGGTGCATGCTGTTCAGATGCTTCAGGTACCGGTAGTACCTTGCAAGGGGATTTTGGAAAAACAGTAAACCATTTTTCCAGAGGTTTATAAGCTCTTTCTATTGTGTCAATAGCAATCTGCAACATTTGTTCCTTACTTTTATATCTCATAGAAGGGTCAGTTTGCATTTTTGATATAACTTCTTCAGGTGTTGAAACTTTTTGAAAAACATTTTTTCCTATTTCAAAAAATTCTTTTTTTAATCTTTCAATTTCAGATAAGCCAATCTCGTGTACTTCTTTCACTGTAGTATTTTTATGCCCTGTATATTTTCTAAGTGCTCTTAAATAAAGATCTTCTCCTTCTTCAATCCACATAATGCCAGACTTTTCGTCAGATCGTCCTTTAGGAAGATGCTCTGTCTTTAACTGTTCAAGATAATCTACAACAGTTGGCCTGATTTTTGTTTTGATAATTTCGACTGCTTTCTCTTTCCAGTTGACAATTTCAGATTCAGATATCTCTTGTGAAAAATTAATTAATAATAGAGGATCTTTCTCTACAGCTGTTGCTAGATAGTTTTGTAATTGATCAATAGTTCTTAATAAGTTTCTCTCTGTAGCAACCCTGTTGCTATTGAGACCTTTTTTCTGAACTGCTGAAATTTGTGTAAATAATCGTTTATAAAGTTCTAATCTTTTTAAAAGCATATCTGCAGCTTCTAAATCAGGGACAAACATTTGTTGATTGTAATCAATCAGATACCCTGTAAATCCAGATACACCTGCGCCAAATTCCCAGCTTCTGTCTAAAAGGGAGTCTCTGTTTGAACTCAAAGCAAATTCAAGCATTCCATGTGTAACTTTTTCTCGGTTTGATAAGGAACTGATATCTATATTCCCCAATCTAGAAATGAAATTATCTACTAATTTAATTTCTTTTTCAAATGTTTCATCGGTAAGCTCTTCTACTTGATCAAAATATTCTTTGTATCCTCTCATAATTGCTGATGTTGGAGATGAGGATAAAGAGTTTAGAAAAAAATCTTCTGATAAGACTTTTAGATTTTCATTCATTTTTTACTTTCCTTAATTTCTTCCAATTCTTTCTCGATATTATCCAGTTTTTTAATGATATCGTCAAGTGTAGTTTCTTTATCTCCAAAGTTGGATAGGAAATAAGTAGATACAGCGGCAGTAATAGTTGCTATAAAACCAATACCCAAAATCATGAGTGAGCTTGCAACAATTCTTCCGAGCGCAGTATATGGAGTTATATCTCCATATCCAACAGTAGTGATTGTAACTAGGGCCCACCAAATCCCATCAGTGAATGTTTTAACTCCTGGTTCGGCAATATAAAAAAGAAATCCAAAAAATATTATTAAAAATACAGTGGCATACACAATGAATCTAAGTCCTCGACTATTGAATATTGTTTTTATAGCTGTCCCAAACTTAGCGAGAACTGCGGCAAGCCTGAATAGTTGAAATAGTCTCAACAGTCTAGGTAGTCTAATGAATCTTAAGAATCTTGATGACTCAAGTCCACGTGGCACAAATGGTATTGATGCTAATACAATGAATAACTCAAGCTTGTGGTTTAAAATATATTCTTTTTTGCTTTCTGAAAGTATAAAAAGATGGACATATTCAAATAAGAAAATTATCCATATTCCCCAATTCACAAAGCTTGCTAATTCTTTTAATGGTGAATCTCTATATTCAATTATGATTACAGGAATTAAAGCAACTACAGCAATAAAAACTGGTATCTCATAAAACTTTTGAACTTTTAAATACGTACGGCTTTGATTTTCCATATAGATATTATAAAACTAGCTTTACGAGAATAGAGTCAGTAATCTTAAAATAAGAAGATGAACAGGGTAACAAATTTTTTTCTTATTTCAATATTTATATTTGCTTTAATTAATTTTATTTCGAACGATATTTCTGAAGAAACGGAAAAAGAATATCAATCCAACAGTGATTTACCAACAAACACAACTATATATAAAGAAAATATTGAGCTTAAAATTTCTAAATTAATAGAAAAAAATAATATTAAAGAAGCTACCGAACAATTAATTGCAAAAGATAAAGAATATAGATCAGAATTCATTGTTGATTTAGAGAAAGATTTAATGCAATTAAATAAAGAGTTAGTATTTTTGATTAAACAAAATCAATATGCAGAATTTAGTAATAGGTTTGGAGGAATTAAAGGAATATATTTAAATGGTTATCACTTTAATAATAAAAATAAAATGGATCTCATAAATTCAGTTCTCGAGAATACAAATGTAAATACTCTTGTGATAGATGTAAAAACAGATAATGGTCACATACTATTTGAAACAGATAGTCAGCTTGCCATTGAAATGAACAATGTAAGGAGCAAATTTGACAAAAATTCAATTCAAAAATTAAAAAATGATAAAGATCTTTACCTTATTGGAAGGGTTGTTGTATTTCAAGATCCATTATTTGCAAACAAATATCCTGGAGAGGCTGTCTATGATACTGGCAAAAATACTATCTACTCTCAGGACGGTCAGTATTTTATTGATCCTACTAGTGAAAAAGCTCAAAATTATATTATTGATATTTCAAAAGAAGCTTGTGAACTAGGTTTTGATGAAATTCAATTTGACTACATAAGATACCCTGACTCAAATTACAAATACATGAAATTTCAAGATGAGAATACATATGAAAATCGGATAAAAAATATTAATTCATTTCTAGGCTTGGCAAAACTCGAAATTAATTCTGTGGGTTGTTTTCTTTCAGCAGATGTTTTTGGCTTTATCTTAACCAATAAATATGATGGTGGAATTGGTCAAAACTTAGAAACAATCATTCAAAACTTAGATTTTATTTCTCCGATGGTTTATCCATCTCATTACAATTCAGGTTCCTTTGGTTTTCAGAATCCAAATAGAAATCCTTATGGGGTAATTTCAGCAGCCTTGCAAGACGCTCTTGACAGAGACGTTGAAGCATCTAAGTTAAGGCCTTTCCTACAAGGTTTTTGGCATACAAACTTAGAAGTTAGAGAAAATATACGTGCTGCTGAAGATAAAGGTTTAGGGTGGTTAATTTGGAACGTATCTTCTTCGTATAATTTAGAGTATTTTAGTAAGATTGATTCATGACTTTAAAAAATAATTTTAAATCAGAACTTGAATCTCTACACACCGGGCTTATTGAAGTTAATGATTGGATGTATGAAAATCCTGAAACTGGATTTGAAGAATTCGAAACTTCAAAGCACCTTGTAAATTATATAAAACAATATGACAAAAATATTTTGTATCCAACCTCTGAATTAGATACAGCATTTGAAATAACTTTTGGTACAGAAGGTCCTTTGATTGTTCTTTGTGTAGAGTATGATGCTCTTCCAGAAATTGGCCATGCATGTGGACACAATATAATTGCAACTTGTTCGATTGGTGCTGGATTAGGCTTGAGAAATCTAGTCGAAGAATTAGGAATCAGGGTCAAGTTACTGGGTACTCCAGCTGAAGAAGGTGGGGGTGGAAAAATTATATTGTTAGAAAGAGGTGCTTTTGAGGACGCAAAATGTTCTATGATGATTCATCCCGGTCCATATGATGTAGCAAACCCTACCTTTTCTACTATTCAACAATATAAAGTTGAATTTTTTGGTAAAGATGCTCATGCCGCAGGTGCTCCAGAAGAAGGTATTAATGCATTGGATGCTCAAATACAGTTGTTTGTTAATGCCTCTACTTTTAGACAGCAAATGTTGAGAACTGATCGTATGCATGGAGTGATTAAAGATGGTGGGTTTAAGCCAAATATTATTCCATCATATACCTCATCTGAATGGTATCTTCGATCATTAAATGAAGAAGGGTTAAACAAATTAGAACAAGACTTCTTAAACTTCGTAAATGCTGCAGCAATATCAACTAAGTGCAGATCAGATGTTACCACTCCCGACTTTAGATATAAAGAAATTCTTAATAATCAAACAATGTATGAACTATTTATGAATAATTGCAGTGAAATTGGAAGAGATATGCCTCTCCAAGATCCGGGAAATTTAGGCTTAGGTTCAACGGATATGGGTAATATATCTTTTGCTATGCCTTCAATTCACCCAATGATATCAATCGAAGCAAATGGAGCTGTGAATCATCAACCAGAATTTGCAGCTGCAACCACAACAAAGAGTGGTCATAAGGCTATATTTGATGGAGCTTATGGAATGGGGGCTACAATTATTGACTTAGCTGAAAATAATCTTTGGGAAAAGCTTTAAAGAATCTGACTAAGGAATAATTTAGTTCTATCATTTTTGGGATTATCAAAAAATTCATTTGGAGTATTTTCTTCAACCATTAAGCCTTCGTCAAAAAGCATTACTCTGTCTGCAACTTCTTTTGCAAAACCCATCTCATGTGTAACAACAATCATTGTCATTCCTGATTCTGCAAGCTCTTTCATTGCATCAAGAACTTCCTTAATCATTTCTGGATCCAAGGCAGAAGTTGGCTCATCAAATAGCATAATTTTAGGTTCCATAGCTAGAGCTCTTGCTATAGCAACTCTCTGCTGCTGACCACCAGACAATTGCCCTGGAAATTTTTGCGCTTGTTCAGGTATCCCTACTCTTTCTAATAATTCCATAGCTTTTTCTTCTGATTCACTTCGACTTTTTTTTCTTACCCATATTGGTGCAAGAGTAATATTTTGCATAACTGTTAAATGTGGAAACAAATTAAAACTTTGAAATACCATACCTACCTCAGACCTTATTGCTTCAATGTTTTTCAGGTCATTCGTAAGCTCAATACCATCAACAACTATTTCACCCTCTTGATGTTGTTCTAATCGATTTATGCACCTAATAAAGGTTGACTTTCCTGAACCAGAAGGTCCACATATAACTAATACTTCACCTTCAGCGACATCCATAGATATTCCTTTTAAAGCTTGAAAATCTCCAAACCATTTTTTTACATCTACAGTTTTGATAATGCTCATATGTTTATATTACCTTTCTCCTAAACCTAAACGCTTCTCAAATTTCATCGATCTCCTTGAAAATACAAATGTAAATATCCAAAAGAAAAACGACAAGAAAACTAGTTGCTCTAAATTTCTACCAATAAATACTACAGGTTGTGATTGTGCTGGGATAACTGAAGTTCCAATTCTTAAAATATCAAACAGTCCAATAATTGCAACCAAACTTGAATCTTTGAATGATGTTATAACACTTCCAACAAGAGTAGGAATTATGGTACGTAGCGCTTGTGGGACTATCACCAAAAATATTCGCTGAAATGGATTCATTCCGATTGCATTAGCTGCCTCATATTGACCCTTTGGTATTGATTGCAAACCACCTCTTATATATTCAGCAAAATAGGCCCCACTGAAAAATGCAGTTAAAATCAAAACTCTTATTATCAAATTAAATTCAACACCATCAGGAAGGAAAACCGTTAGCATGACGCTGGCAAAAAATAACCAGGTAATGTAAGGAACTGATCGAACTATCTCAATTATTCCTGTACATACAATCCTAATTACAGGTAAGGTTGACGTTCTTCCTAAAGCTAAAGCAAGCCCAAGTGGAAATGATGCATAAGTTCCAAAAATCGCAAGCAACCATGTCAACGAAAACCCACCAAAAATACTTCCGGTAGGAGTTACTAACATTGTGTCAGAACTTGCTCCTCTGATTAAAAAAGTTAAAACAAACAATGAAACTATCCAAACGATAAAGAGCTGTCTTTTACCCTCTTTAGTTGTAGCGATAGCTGGTGAGACAACTAGAAGTAAAAGTAGAAGTACCATTGTTGCTTTGAAGATAAATACTAGGGGTAAAAGAAAAACTACAATACTTAAGACCAAAAACCCAATATTGATTGGAGTTCTATAAACTCCTAAAGATTGGTTATCACTGAATCTAATTATTAAAAATCCAATAACTCCAAAAACAAGTATAGAGGGAATATCCGCACTGAAAACTGTATTCATTTCAACTAATGGCTTCTTAAAAATCCATGAAAATATAAAAAGTGGACATAAAAACCATGCAATCGGAATAAGTCTTACCATGATTTTTATATCTCTGTTCTTTAAAAGTGAGCCAATAAAAAAGAATATTATCATACCTATATATAGGATTGTCCATGGAATATAAGTTGTACTTGCTATAGGAAGAAATGGATCTGGAATTATTCTTTCACCGCTTGAATCGAGTGATATTGTTGGAATTTTAATAAAATATAAGGATCCAATAATCAATCCAAAATATGTGAGATTTACTTTTGCTGTATTAAATAAATTCTTAATTTTTATATTCCTCAAAAAAAAGAATGCCAAAGTTAGCACTAAGGATGGCCCTAGAATAAGCATTCTGACATCTTGAGAAATTATTTCTACAACTTCAATACTTCCATCATTCTGAATTACATTTGTATTTGTTGGAGCTAAAGCAATTAAAAGAGCTATTACAGCTGATATAGTAAATAGCTTTTGAAAAATTCCACCCAAAGAAATGGTATTTCCACTATTGTAAAATCCAATAGATAAACCTCCAAGAATTAAAGCAAGCCCTACAGATAACCAAACCCTGATCATAGATTCATCAGGATAAGCCAGTATCATGTATAGCTTCATATTGTACGTTACTGATGTCCACATTCTTTCAGGATTTAATATGAATCCAACAATTCCCCTGTAAGAATAAATAACCATAAACCCTGCGAAGAAGGTTAAAAATGCCGAACTAGAAGAAGAAAATAAGTTATCTCTTACCCACCTTCCATATGGATTTTCAATGAAAAATTTGTTATCTCTTATCATCGTTCGACTATCTTCATTTTTCTATTGTAATAATTGATAATTGATGAGATTGACAAGCTTATCGAACAGTAGAATATCATCCAAACGAGAAAGACTGGGAGTGTTTGCCCCTCTTGGTTATATAAGGTCTGACCAACAGCAACAACCTCTGGATAGGCAACTGCTACTCCTAGTGAAGTATTTTTTGCAAGATTCAAATATTGATTTCCCATTGGAGGCAACATGACCCTAAAGGCTTGTGGTAGTATTATCAGTCTTAATAATGATCTTCTTCTTAAGCCAAGAGACAAGCCCGCCTCGGATTGTCCTTTTGAGATGGCCATTATTCCAGAACGAACAACTTCTGAGATAAATATTGCAGTGTATAAGGTTACTCCAAACCAAGTTGCAAAGTAACCAACAGTAGTTACCTTTCCTAAGTCAGGAGAGTATCTTGTAAATTTTGTTGTTCCAGCTTGTATTATCTCGGGATAGCTCATAATTACTGGAGGGCCTGATATATTAAAATCAAATCTTTTTGCTACACCATCAAAAAATTGTGGCATACCCCAGTTTGATTTATAAAATAATTCATCTCCCTCTAAAAAATAAGTTAAGTTTTGACCAAATGGCATGAACATCAACAAAACAACAAATACTGCTACTACGCCTGATAATATAATTCGAAAATAATCATCATCTGAAAGAATTCCTCTTATTTCACCTGTGTCAGTGTTCCTGATTTGTTTTCTGATATATCTAAATGCAAAAAAAACTGCTATTACCGAAAATAAAACTTGATATGCAATGCTAGGAATAGAATCAAACATGGCAGAAATATAACCTGAGATCAGTCCAATAATACCCATTAATTTATAACCACCTGACCAGTTCCCAAAAGTTAAAACAAGGAATGTTAGGAATGACCATAGAAATGGATTTGTATCTCTTCCTTCTTTCTCCAGCAAACTTACTCTCCATTTGAATACTCTTCGAGCAAGATAAATTGTAAGCAAAAGAAACCCAAAGAACATGAAGGCAGACTCTTGACGTTCTGGCCATGGATAAGCAATTCCTTTTGAGCTCACATGAAACATAACTTCTCCTCGGTCTCTTTCTTCGAGCCTTGGGAACGATAAAAGAAATGCCTGAAAGAAAAGAATTTGAACTAAAAGTGGGACATTTCTTACAACTTCTAATAGTGATGTTGCTGCTTTTTCAACTATCCAGTTACTTGATAATCTTGCAATACCAAGAAGTGTTCCAAAAATAGTTGCAACTATTATTCCGCCAATCATTATCCTTATCATGTTAAACATTCCAACATGAAGCATTCTGAGTCCTGAATCAGGAAGTGTCTCGAAACCTTCAGCGATTGAAACTCCAGGAGTGTCACCTAAAAAATCGAATGAAAATGGTATATTTGTTGATTGTAGGTTATTGATACCTGTTTGAACGAACAACAATAAAGAATAGGCAAAAAGTATTAAAAATAAAACTTGTCCGGCCCATTTTAAAAATCTGACATCTCGCCAAAACGTTCTAATATCAAAATTTTTAAGAACTTTTCCCAACATCAGTGAATTTTACCAAATTGATATGAAATAAGATAGTTAGATTGCCCAAAACATAAAAAGAAGAGGGCTTGTAGCCCTCTTCTTTAAATTTTTAATGATAAATTATCTAGCAGGAGGTGCGTAAATTAGACCACCATTTGTCCATCTATCATTTGCTCCACCTTCACGGAATAATCCTACAGGATTAAGGTTTCTGGAGTAGATTTCGTCGTAGTTACCAACTTGCTTGATGACATTATAAAATGCATCTGCGCTAAGTCCCATAACGGTTTGTAACTCACCATCATTAGCTCCAAAAAGTCTTCCAAGCTCTGGTAAAGCGTCGGTGTCAACAGAATCAACGTTTGCACTTGTAACGCCATATTCATCAGCGATGATTGTTGCATAAACAACCCAGTTGATGACGTCGCCCCACATGCTATCGTTTGATCTGTAAACAGGTCCTAATGGTTCTTTAGAAATTGGTGATGTTGGGAATATTGACCAATCATTTAGAGCATCATTTACTGCTCTTCTACCAACTAAAGCTGAACCGTCAGTTGTAACAATGTCACATTCTCCAGCGATGAATTTATCCATAGCTTCTGAGAATTTTTCAACTGTTACAAGCGTGATGGTTGCACCAACAAGTCCTGCACCTTCAGTAATATTTTTTTCTGTTGTAGTACCAGCGTTAGTACATACGCTCAAACCGTCAATATCAGCAAGTGTAGAAGAACTTGATATACCATCAGAATTTCTACCCATTAATTGTTGACCGTCGAAGTATGTAGTAGGACCAAAATCGTTACCTAGCTCGGTATCACGGCTTTGAGTCCAAGTTGTGTTTCTAATCAAAACATCAATGTCACCAGCTGCTAGAGAGGTGAACCTTTCTGCTGATGTAAGTGATTTGAATTCAACCTTACTGTAATCTCCAAAAAGAGCAGCTGCTACGGCATAACAATAATCTGCGTCAAAGCCGGTTATTGATCCGTCTGCACCTGTCTCGGAAAAAGCTGTAGCACTACCACTGACTCCACACTTTACGAATCCTCTTTCAAGGACCATTTCAAGTGTTGATTCATCAGAGTGATCGTGTTCTTCTTCAACTGCTACTTCCTCAGTTGTTTCTGCAGCACAAGCTACAGCAACCATAGAAAGAACAAGTAAAGAAACGATTGCTTTTTTACTCAATGTTTTCTCCTTTTATATAAAAGCAGACAGGAATTCTACAATTAATAAATAATTGATTTCCCGTCTAAGTATTAATCTAATATACATTACAAAACCCTACAAATTGATTCATTTATAGTTAAAAAAAATATTCATATAGATACGAAATACATGTAGTATCCAATGTTGTAATTCAAGGAGCAAAGTTGTCAACTACCATTGTTTTAGGCGCTCAGTGGGGCGATG